>JAUVAS010000021.1 GCA_030591585.1 Flavobacterium sp.
TATTTTGACAGCTCTTCTACTAGCGTATAAATATAATCGCCATGAACACCTGTATAATATTTGCTAGCTCTTTTCCCTCTATCTTTACGATCGGCTTCATCTGGCCATGCTTCCTTAGCTAATTCCCCATTTCTTGCAAACATATTATCAAGATCGTCCATAGAATTTACAAAAAATGCTTCTACATATTCTGTTCTGTCTGTACCCCAAGCATGAGTGTTAGGGTAATAGGCTTTTATCATCTCATTTTTATGGATTACTTTTTCTAAATATCCATCTCGTAATTCTTTAAACTCCTTCCCTGTACCATCTTCAGGAAAAGCAAAATGACTTTTACGAACATACATGATCATGTCATCACCTGGAGCTTCAGTCATAAACTTTGCACCCGACATTGTCGCATAAATTTCATCTGAATGTAACGGAGAGTAATAAGCTTGTTGTTTCTCAAAGAAATCATTTCTTGCCTTTTCATCTGTCCAGGCTTCTTTGGCTAATTCATCATTTCTATCTCCAGCTTTATCTATATCTTCCCAAGAAGCATACGTTTGAACATAAATGAGTTCAGTGTTATCTGGAGTATAACGATGCATATAATAAGATGCACTCATAACATGCTCATTCTTCTTTGTTACTTTGTCCAAATACTCTTTTTCCACTGCAATCCACTCGTCCAAGTCAAAATCATCATTATCCATGTTCCAATGCATAGTGGTAACGGTAACGTACTCTGGTCTTTTTGGAGCTTCATCTTGTGCAAAAATAGTTGTGTTAAAAAGCAATAGCGTTGCTATTGCGATAAAATAGTGATTAGTTGTTTTCATCATTAAAAAATTTTAAAGTTAGTATAATGGTTTAATTAAATACTCTTTAAAATTTGAGGCAAAACTTAATTAGATTTGAGGAATCTTTTTTACTCTAAGTTTGGCAATAAAAAAGGATAATAAATATTTTAATAATCAAATATACAAAAAAAATAATTATAACTCATTATACTTAAGACTATTAGGTCTTTTAATCTAAATTATTTAACTCTTCTTTGAGTTTTTTTGTGAGTCCTTTTACAACTAAATCGTAAGAATGATCTATTAAGTTTAAAACTAATTTGTGTGGTAAATTCATTCCGAGTTCAACGGTATTCCAGTGGAGTTTATTCATATGAAAAGCCCCATATATAAGTCCATCATATTCTTCACGCAACTCAACAGATCGCTCGGGATCGCATTTTAAATTTATTTTGGCTGGATGATGTTCCAATCCTGAAAGTGCAAACATTTTACCCATTACTTTAAAGACAAGTGTCTGTTCATCAAATGGAAATGATTCTGTAACTCCTTTTTTTAAAAGACAATGCTTTCTAAAATCTTCTATGTTCATATTTATCACCCACGAAAGTGGGTGTCTTATTTATCCTCTGCGAAGGCAAGGGTCTTTTTATAAAATACCTACAAGGTTTCTAAAACCTTGTAGGTAATAGTTTTATTTAAGAAACTGTTTCTTTTGATATAGATTTTTTTTGATGATTTTCGGGAAGTTCTAATGAAGAATAATCCAATTTCCAATTAATAGTTTCTGCAAGTTTCTCCATTAATTTAACTGTTTCTAATGCTTTTGCTGATGCTTCTTCCAAAATCCCACAGCTTGGTATTTTATCTATAATATGTTGTTTAGCTTCTTTATTAATCGCTGTTAAATCTGAAGATGTTAACGGATTTAGCCACCCTTCTTTTTTATCGTAATACCTAAAATCTGTTTCAACAGAAAGCAATTCAGGTTGCGGAAAATTAGTGATATGAATTACTTTATTCTTCGTGTCTGAAGAAAGCTTAATTTTGGTTAGATCAAAGCCTACATGAGCTTTAGCATCAATTAACAGCAATGCTTTTTTCTTTCCAATTAATAACTGAAGCCACTTATATTTATCGGCCTCATAATGATAAATTTCAGCAAAATCTGCTTCTACCGTAATGAGCTTACTTACGCTTCGAATGTTTTCCATTAAAACAACCGATTGTGTATTGATTTTCTCTCTTTTCTGAACGTTTGTGTATCTTGAAAATACAAAATAAGCAAACAACACTCCAACAATTAAACCTAAAAAAAGTAATTCCATATTTATTTCCTGTGAAAACAGAAATCTTGTTAAATTTAGTTTTGTATTAACAAAGATACTATAAAACTTACTGCAATTTATAAATAACAGGCTTACTAGGTGATGCATCATTATGAAAAGATGCCATCTGAAGATTCAACAAATAACTGCCATCCTTAACCTCATTATCAACATAAATAAATTCTGTAATGGTTGCATTTAATCTTGGTGAGGCAGGATAATTCCAAAATGCTTTATGTGCTAATAATTTACCTTCATCTTTTTCTTTATCTACCGAAGGGGTATCAATTAACAAATGCTTTACACCCACTTTTCTAATTAAAAGTGCCGCTTTTTCAGTTAAATACACCCAGTTGGTATTAGAATATTTTGTTGTTGTTTTTGAAATATCATTCGGAAGTGTCCGTATAATCAATGCTTCGGTAGATTTCCCTTTTAATAATTCTATTAGTTGTTTTTCTGAAATCACCAAATCTGCTCCTTGAACTTCTGGTGTTATTGAAATGACTTCAGCTAGAAAGAAAAAGGTTTTCAAAGTTTCGTTTACGGAATAAAACTCGGGTGTAATATGACCAACACATTCGGTGTGCGTTCCGTGAGCATGTGGATTAAAAATAATATTATTAAAATTAACCGAAGCCCCTTCACTCACCTTTCCAATCCAATCGCCCTCTTTCACAGGTTCGATTTTTGGCTTGTTTAAATACCACGCAATCGGGTTATCTTCTGAAGCTTTTAAGGGAATTGAAATATCTATAGGTTTGGATAAATCTACTTTTATATTTTTACCATCAATTTTTAATGTTGCAATCATCTTTTAAAAGTAATCAAATTAATTAACCCAAAACAAGTTACTGGCTATCCCATCGCTTAAAAACTTACCTTTTTCTGTGATTCTAAATATTTTGTCTTTACGAGGAGTCCCCTCTTTTTGGGATGACGAAGTAATCTCATTCTTAGAAGCACTTCGTTTAATTTCAAGAGATTGTTTCGTCGCTTCTACGTCGTTTCTCGTAAAGACAAGCTCTAACAATCCGTCTTTCAAAGGTTTATTAGCTTGTTGCAACAAATAATCTAAATATATTTTACCAAAATCCTTTTCCACTTTTTGTAATGAAACTCCCCACATAGTACGCAATCCTGTCATTATATATTCGTTGTATTTATCGGTAACTGAAAGCATTTCTCTTTCAATTGGCAATTCATTTTTAGCGATACTTTTTATATATTTTGTATTGTTTCTTACATTCCAGCTTCGAGTATTTCCATCAAACGAATGTGCTGAGGGTCCAATACCTAAATATGGTTTTCCTTGCCAATAGGCAGTGTTATTTTTTGAAAAATAGCCTTCTTTTCCGAAGTTTGAAAACTCATAATTTACAAAGCCAGCTTTTTTCATGGTCTCCAATAATAGTATATAATGCTGATGTGAAGCCGATTCTTCTACTGGCGGAATTTTACCATTTTTAATAAATTTAGAAAGTGCCGTTTTAGGCTCTACGGTTAATGCATAACTTGAAATATGAGGCACTCTAAAAGATAAGGCAATGTCTAAATTTTCCTGCCACCGTTTATTACTCATTCCTGGAATTCCGTAAATTAAGTCTAGGGTAATATTATCAAACTGTTTTGTTGCTTCTTTAACACAATTCTTTGCTTCTTCGGCATTGTGTGCTCGGTTCATGAGTTGTAAATCTTCTTCGAAGAAAGATTGAATACCGATGCTAAGGCGATTGATACCAATTTTTTTGTATTGATCAAAAAGACCTCTCGACTGCGCTCGAGGAGACATAAGATCGTCTGGGTTGGCTTCTAAAGTGATTTCGGGAGTTTCAATAACTTCAAAATTACTATAAATGGTATTCATCAACATTTGTAATTCATCCATCGTTAATAACGACGGAGTTCCTCCTCCAAAATAAATAGTTTCGATAGGTTGTGTAATTTCCTCTTTACGAAGTTCTATTTCCCTACACAATGTATTTACCAATTCGCCTTTTCTTTTTAAGGAAGCCGAAAAATGGAAATCACAGTAATAACATGCTTGTTTACAAAATGGGATATGGATGTAGATTCCTGCCATACTGTTAAAAATTCCTATTTATAAAAATCAAATTCCAGAATTGCTTCATTTCTTAACTCTCCCTTCATTTTGTTTTACAAAAGCAGACCAACCTGTGTAGCTTTTCCCTATTTCAATTCTTCCTGAATTATAAAAATGGCAAACCGCAGCTGCGAGTCCGTCTGTACTATCTAAGTTTTTAGGAAGTGTTTTTAAATTCAACAAACTTTGCAACATTCTTGCAACTTGTTCTTTACTGGCATTTCCGTTACCGGTTATTGCCATTTTTATTTTTTTTGGCGCGTATTCTGTAATTGGAATATCTCTTGATAGCCCTGCTGCCATTGCAACTCCTTGTGCTCTTCCTAGCTTTAACATGGACTGTACATTTTTTCCGAAGAAAGGTGCCTCAATTGCAATTTCATCTGGATGAAAAGTATCAATAAGCTCAATTGTTCGTTCAAAAATATGTTTTAAACGAACATAATGATCCTCATATTTTTTAAGTTGAAGCTCATTGAGTTGTAAAAACTGCATTTGTTTATTTACCACTTTTATAAGTCCGAAACCCATAATAGTGGTTCCAGGATCTATCCCTAATATAATTCTGTCTGAATTCATTTAAATACTATATCAAAAAATAAAGTTTTACTAAATTAGCTTTTTATGACGGTAGTTAATCACAAAGCTAAACAATATCTTCTCATAGCCCTAAAAGTTTTTATTTTGGCGGGCACTTTTATATACATCTATCTGAAAATCACTCAAAATGAAGCCGTTGATTTTAAGGAATTTTCAAAATTAATTGTTAGAAAAAATACAAGTACAATTTTTACTTTTTTACTTTTAGCTACTGCCAATTGGTTTTTTGAAGTTTTAAAATGGAAAACCATTGTTTCTGAAATTCAAAATATTTCCTTTTTAACAGCGATGAAACAAAGCCTTTCCTCATTAACTGTTTCTTTAGCAACCCCCAACAGAATAGGAGAATACGGAGCTAAAGCCTACTTTTTTGAAAAAGAAAAACGCAAACGTGTGTTATTACTTACCTTTTACCATAACACTTTTCAGATGGTGGTTACCGTGTTTTTTGGTCTTATTGGATTGGTCATTGTTTTTAAAAAATATGACCTCCCAATTGACGCTTCAAAATTAGTTATTGGCTTACTAATCTTAGGAATATTGCTAATTTTAGGGATTGTGTTTAAAAAACAACCTTTGATTTTTAAAGGTCTTACGTTTTCAAATATCTGGTTGAAATTTAAAAATATTTCAAGCTCAGTAAAAATTAAGGTATTCTTTTATGCAAGCATTCGCTATCTTATTTTTTGTTTGTTATTTTATTATTTGTTGCTGTTTTTCGGAGTTTCAATTTCTATTTCGCAAGCAGCTCCATTAATTTTTTCTATGTACTTATTAGTTTCTGTTGTGCCTACTATTTTTATTTTTGATGTCGTAGTTAGAGGTGGTGTTTCGGTTTGGTTGTTCTCATTAGCAGGAATTTCAGAATTACCCGTTTTAAGTACCGTCTTTAGTATGTGGATCCTTAATTTTGTGATTCCTTCAGTAATTGGAGGGTATTATTTACTTACTTATAAACCAGAAGTTGAATGATTTTAATTGGAGGTATTATACTAGGCATCTATTTGGTTTCAATGGGGTTACTCCTCTTTGGTTATAGGAGAATTAAAGAATTTAAATTCGATGTTTCAGAAAAAAAAACAACCCCGCTACAGTCTTTTTCTGTTATTATTCCTTTTCGGAATGAAGCCAAAAATCTTCCCGACTTATTAGCATCTATTTCAAAATTAAAATACCCAAGAGAGAATTTTGAAGTCATTTTTATAGATGATGAATCTAAGGATGATTCCGTTGAAATTATTTTAAGAAAACTCAATGATAGTAATGTCATTTTTAGAATCATTAATAACGTCCGTACATCTGCTTCTCCAAAAAAAGATGCCATTTCTGAAGCTATTAAAATTTCGAAATACGAATGGATTATTACTACCGATGCAGATTGTTTACTTCCAAAAAACTGGTTAGTAGCTTTTGATAATTTTATTTCAAAAAATAATCCGATAATGATTGCTGGACCAGTCAATTATTCTCTGAAAAATGATTTAATCAACCAATACCAACAATTAGATAATTTTAGTTTACAAACTACAACAGTTGGGGCTTTTGGGTGGAAACACCCGATACTTTGTAACGGAGCAAATCTCGCTTATAAAAAAGAGGAATTTAATTTAGTTTTAGGGTTTTTAAACAATAATCATATTGCTAGTGGAGATGATATTTTCTTGTTAGAAAAATTTAGAAGCCAGCACCCGAAAAAAGTTCAGTTTATAAAAAGCCGCGATTCGATTGTACTAACTAAAGCTCAAGGAAGCTGGAAAAACATTATCAATCAGCGTATTCGTTGGGCTTCAAAAACCTCAAAACAAAAGGGTGTTTTTTCTAAACTTTTAGGATTGGTAGTTTTTTTAAGCAACTTAATGGTTCTTATTGGCTTATTTTTAAGTGTAATTAATTTAGGTCTCATCTCTTATTTTATTTCATTCTTACTAATTAAAACAATGGTTGATTTTTTAATATTGTACCCAACATCAACGTTTTTTAAGCGTAAAATCAATGTTCCTTTTTTTTTAATTAATACATTAATCTACCCTATTATTACTATCGTTGTAGTAGTGAAATCTTTACAAGGAAAGTATATTTGGAAGGGAAGAACTATTAATTAAAAATAAATTTTTTATCTTTATCCAAACCAAATCATAGTTATGAAAAACCTACTTTCATATTTGTTGCTAGCAATTTTACTATTTGCAAGCAATTTAATAGCTCAAGAAAATTATACTGTAAACGATGAACAGCTTAGTTTAAAAACTGAAGTTGAGGGCACGATTACACTTTTATGGAATACTATAGATGGTGAATACCGCTATTTTATTCAAAAAGAAAACACGATTACTGAATTAAAAAACACCCGTGTTGATAAGACGTATACCGAAGAATACAAGCAAGTTTTAAAAGAGAACACTAGCGACGCTTCCCTTTCTGTTAAAAAATTAAAATTGACTAACGCGAGTCTTAAACCTTTTTTTATTGAGTATAATTCTTTAAAAGATGTAAACTATACTGTAGAGGAAAAGTCTATCCAACTTAAATTACGGCTAGGTGCATTTGTTGGAATTACCAATACTATTTATTCAAAAAACCCAACCAACCAAATCCTTCCAGCTTTAGGCATCGATTTTGAGATAGTTGATGATTATAAATTAAAAAGACATTCGTTAGTTGTCCAATTTAAACAAACTTTTGAAAGTTCAGAATACAAATACTCGGCATCAGAATTCTCATTAAATTATCGCTTTAAATTTGTAAAAAAGGAAAAACTCGATGTTTTTATTAATACAAAAATTGCGGCATACAAGCACGAAGTAATACCAAGTTTAAATGGAGACCTAGAATTGGTTCAAACAACAGCAGATAGTTTTAGTGCTTTATTAAATTTTGGAATAGGTGCAGATTATGCTTTAGGCAATGGCTACCTTACCTTTTTATATGGAGATATTGTAAGTGTTGTTGAAGGAAGCTATGGAGAATTTCCTGTAGATTTTTCGCTAGGGTATAAATTAAATCTTTAATTCGTTTTAATAACAATAGGCAATTTAAACGTTGTACGTACTGGAATTCCTCTTTTATAGGCGGGTGCTATTGGTTGTAAGGAATCGATACTTTTAATTATTACGGTTTTTAATAAAGGCAACTCTGCTTGTAATAAGCTATCTAAAGATATTGAGGTAATCGTTAAATTTCCTTTTTCATTTACTACGAAATCTATTAATACTTCTTCGTTTAAATCGCTAGAAACTATTGTTTTTTCTGAATTAATTGAAGTATACAAATGACTAGACAAGGTAGTCTCAAAACAAGATTTTGTTTCTTGCTTCCCCGAAACTTGATCACATTCTTTAAAAATTGGGTAACTATCAACATCGTTCCAGTTAATAGATTTTATTTCTTCTTCCAGAAAAGTTTCCACAGCTATTTTTTCGGTTTCAAAAAACTGGCAAGATGAAAATCCAATAGAAATTAACAATAAAAGGAGTGCGTTTTTCATTTAAATTATTGCTTATTTTTCACCTTTAGTTTCATTTATATAATCTGTCCAATTGGTTTCAAGGTAGATATTATCGCCTAAAAAAACAACAATTGGCAACAATTCTTTAGCGGTTATAAATCCTTTCATCACTTGTAAAACAACAAATTCTTCATTTAAAAAGACCAAACTAGGATAGCTCATTTTTCCTTTTAAAAATCCAGCTGCCAACTCATTATACCCTCTTCTTCCTTGAGCTATAAAATTAAATTCGTTTCCTTTAAATAGAAGAGTTCCTTTATCTTCTCCATCTAATTTTACGCAATAAAAATTTTGATTAAGATAACTAATCATTTCTTTATCCTTAAAGGTAGTAGCATCCATTTTTTTACACCAACCGCACCAATCTGTATACACATCGATTAGTATTTTTCTGGGTGCAATTTCATTGGCAATTTCAGCTTCTTCAATGGTGAGCCAATTTATTTCTTGAGCCTTACTTATTGTTGTATTAATAAAAAACAGGAATAATAAGCATATGTAAAGTGATTCTTTCATAGGCTAAAAATAGTGAAACCTTAAAAATTACTCTCTAAAATGAAGTTCTTTTTTTAAATCGCTCATTCTAGATTTTGCTAGGTTTCTCATTTTTCCAGTTTTACCAAACTTTTTGAGGTACCTATTATAATAAGTAAGTGCCTTTTTTTTATCAGTAAAAAAAATATCTGCAACAACGGCAAGTTGGTAACTTGCCATTTCATTATTAGAATTATCTCTTAATGCTTTTTTATATAAGATCATGGCTTGTTTATAGAGATTTTCACGTTTGTATAGCATCCCAAGTGTTACATATTCGTTATCTAAAGGAGTAAATTTTAAGGCAATGGCAATTTCAAAATGTTTTTTGGCTTTTTCAAGATAATGCAGCCCCAATAAACTCAATCCTATATTATAATGATATGTAGAATTCTTATCATCATACGTATTTATTAAGATGGTGTACTGTTTTATAGCAACTTCAAGTTTAAAGACCTTACTATAACAATTTGCTAGATTAAAATGAAGTTTTTCGTCTTTTTTCCCTAAGAACAACAACTTTTCATAAGTATCAATTGCTTCATTATATTCTTTACTATGATACTGTTTTAGAGCTTTTAACATTAAAAAACGGATGCTTTTTTTATCTACATAAAGCCCTTTTTCAATAAATACTTCTGCTTCTGAAAACTTTCGTTTTTTTAAATTTAATTTTGCAATTTTATAGACAGAATTTATATGATTAGTATCTAATTTAAAGGTTTCTTTAAAAAAAGATATTGCGGTAGAATCTTGTTGCTTTTCTTTTATTAAACCTCTTTGATAAACATAGTTTGGGTTTGTTGGAGTTTCTTCAGAAAGCATTTTAAAGATACTATCTGCTGCTTGAAACTTAGCCGTTTTAAATAGCAACCGTCCATAATTATATTTTGCAATAGAAGCTCTTGGATTAGAAACAATAACATTTTTGTAATACTGTATTGCTTTGGGATTATTACCTAAAGCCTCATAGCTTTTTGCTATTTTAAAAAGGATTTGTTCATTTTCTGGCAACTGTTTATAATAATTCATTGCCTTACTATAATCCCCTAAAGTATAGAGGCTATCTCCAATAGCCAAAGCCGAAATACTTTCTTGTGCTTCGGCTTTAGTTAAAATAAATAATGCTATAATAATTAATACTTTATTCATCTATTTTAAATAAAATCGGAAGTGAATACAATACCTCAACTGTTTTTCCGTCTTGCTCACCTGGTTTCATCTTAGGTAATTTCTTTACAACTCTTACTGCCTCTTCTTTTAATTTAGAATGTGGTGCTCTGGCTTTTACATCAACTATATCTCCAAATTTATCTATTTTAAATTGAACAGAGATTCGTTGGCGTCCTATTAAACCTAAATTTTTTGAAATATCTTTATTAAATTCATTAAAAACAAAATCAAATATTTTTTTCGACATACAGTCTTTAAGTTCTTCGTTTGTACCTGTACATCCTGGATACGTTGGCACTTTGTCTATTATCGCAAAAGGAACAATATCCGAATTGTAGTAATTGTTTACTTCTACCTCTTCTCTTATTTCTACGACTTTATTTTCTGAATGATTAGAAATAAGCATCATTAATTCTCTATAATTTTCTTCAGATAAATTTTCTTCTTGAAGAAGTAGGTTTAATTCCTCAATTTTTTCTGAAACAGAACCCGTCTTATTTACTTCTGACGACTGTGTGCACGAAGTGTACACCAACATAGCAGCAATTATCGGGAATAATAATAGGTATTTAAATTTTGCAATACGGTTTGATTTTGATTTTTGTAACATACTAATTCGTTTTTTGATTAATGAATGATTGAAAAATGTATTGATGAATGAAATATTTTCGGTTTTAAAAACTTGCGATAACAACCCTTGGTAATACGCTTTTTTTCCTTTTACTGAAGCAACTTTTTCATCAGCAATAAATTCTTGAAGTAATGTCATCTTATTCTGAAATACATAGATCAAAGGGTTGAACCAAAAGATGATTTTTATGGCTTCAAAAAATAACAAGTCGAAAGAATGCTTTTCTTGAATATGAATTTTTTCGTGAAGTAAAATGGTCTCTTTTTGTTCTTCTGAAAGATCTTCTCCTAAAAATATAGTATTTAAAAATGAAAATGACTTGTCAGTTTTTGGTAAACTAACAATAGTTATCTTGTTAATTTTAGTACTAATTCCTGATTGTTTCAGTTGGTTGATTTTATATAATTTAAAACCAAAAAAACCTAAACTTAGTAACATTCCAGAGAGCCAAACTAGTTGAATAATAACTTCTATGCTTAATTCTGAAACACCAAAAATAGTTATTTCATCCAACGTAATTGCTGTTAATTCATTTGAAGAATTTTTTCCTAAAGTCACTGCTGGCAATTGCATCATATATGCTGAAGGAATATTTTGACGGATAAACTCAATTTTTATAAGTGGTAAAGTAAAACTTAAAACAGGCGTAATAATCAAATAAATTCTGTTCCAATTAAAATACAATTCCTTTTTCAGAAATAAATCATACATCACTAAAAAAAGTAGTTGAAAGGCAATTACTTGTAGGATATAATGAGCCATTATTTTTATTTTTTATTAATTTCTTGTAAAATTGATTCTAATTCGCTGGTGCTAATATCATTTTTCTTCATAAAAAAGGAAACCATACTTTTAAAAGAGCCTTGAAAATAACCGTCTTTTAACTTTTGAATAGAACTATTGCTGTAATCTTCCTTTGTTACAATTGGAAAATAAACGTGACCTCTACCTTGTTTTCTGTAATCTACAAACCCTTTGCTTTCCAATATCCTAACAATCGTTGAAACTGTATTGTTAGCGGGTTTGGGTTCTGGGAATTCTTCTACCATTGTGGCTACATTTGCTTCTCCTAAGTTCCAAAGGATTTGCATGATGTCTTCTTCTGCTTTTGTAAGTTGTTTCATATCATGCCCGTGAAAACGGGTAACTAATTAATAATGGATCCTGAATCTAGTTCAGGATGACAAATTGGTTGAATTAAAATTTATCTTTAACAAAACCCTTCGACTCTGTTCAGGGTGACCGGTCAATTCAATAAAGATTGTAATGATTGGTCAAATATAACTAAATAATTAGTTTAAACTAATTATTTAGTTATAAAGTTTTGATACTTGTTTTCTTTATCTTCGTTATGTTAAACTTAATTTAACGAGATTCTCGCCTTCGCGAGGAATAAATATGGATATACTACTTATCACTATCGGATTAATTTTATGCCTTGTAGGCATCGTTGGTAGTATTTTACCCGTGCTACCTGGGCCTCCTTTTGGATGGTTAGGATTACTATGTTTAGAATTAACAGGTGCAATCCCAAATAATTATTGGTTTTTAGGCTTCACTTTTGTAATAGCCATAGGCATTTTTATTCTAGATTATTTTATGCCTTCAATTAGTACTAAAAAGTTTGGTGGTAGCAAAGCTGGAGCTATTGGGGCTATTGTTGGACTAATAGTTGGACTACTCTCCCCGATTCCCTTTGGGTTTTTAATTGGCCCTTTTGTAGGGGCTTTTATAGGTGAACTAGTCTTTAATAAAACGGAAGGGAAACAAGCACTTAAAGCTGCCTTTGGTTCTTTTTTAGGCTTTATCGCTTCTACTTTTATGAAGCTATTAGTTTCTTTTATCTTTTTAGGACTCTTTATTTGGGGTGTGGTGAGTCATTGGAGTAGTTTCTTTTAACGAAAACTCGCTAAATAACTGGGTTTTAGTGTTTTTATTAGTATGTGAAATGTTTTCTATATAAATTTTTCTATATTTGAATATCAAACTTTGTTTAATTTAAAACTAATCACAATGAAAATTACAAAAATCAGTATCATTTTATTTCTAGGATTGCTCACTATTAGTTGTGCCGATTGTAAGACTAAGAGTTCAGAAAAAGTTGATGAAGAAGCTGTAGAAGTTGCCATCAATGAAACACAAATTAAGGAAGTTACTTTATTTAATCGCTTAGGAGGTGAAGAAGGAATTTCTGAAATTGTTGAAGATATTGTTACTGCTCATTTAAACAACCCTGCCATTAAAGACAGATTTACATATTTAAATGACAACCCTGAACATTTTGAATTATTTAAACAAAATGTAAAAGATTTTTTTGGAGCTGGAACTGGCGGAGGTATAACTTACAGCGGAAAAGACATGGTAAATGCACATAAAGGAATGGACCTTAGCGGGATGGAATTTATTGATGCTATTTCAGATATTATGATGGTATTAGATAAACATAATATTGATGAAGAATCAAAGAAAGATGTTTTATATATTTTATATTCTTTTAAAGGTCAAGTAATCGCTCAATAGCTTTTATAATTAAAGTATTGTTTTACCTGTATAATTTAAAGAGACTTCTAATATTAGAAGTCTCTTTAAATATTTAATAACAATTAAACGTTTTTAACTTTTTTATTCTTCAGGAGTAAGTTCAATAATTCCAACATCATTTATAGTTCCTACAGTTAGGATAATTACTTCTGCGGATTCATATAATTCAAATCCATCTCTTTCAATTTTCAAAACATAAGCTCCTTCTTCAAGTCCTTGAACAAAGAAATCGCCATTTTCATTAGTTAACGTTGAAGTTATATATTCATTTGCTTCTGTAAAAACCTGAACCGTTACATTCTCTAAAGGGATCGCTTCATCAATTCCATCATCTTCAATATCACCTATAACTATTCCTGAGACAGATCCTGAACTCACTTCAGAAATAACATTAATCACAGGATGTAAATTATAGTTTCCAGAATTTCCAGCCTCAACAATAGATTCATTAACATCCCAATCTAAAATATAAACATAAGTAAACCCTGATTCTAAAACAGTATCTAGATGTAATTTTAAACCCGACTGCTGCGCGCTAGGTGTGTTTAGAGGTACTGTAAATGGTTCGCCATTATCATCTTCAATAACCAATGTATTGCCTTCACCCAAGACCAGTCTTATTTGCGTTAAATCACCTGAAGGGATTATTTCATCAACAAGTAAGAGGTCATTCCCTGCGATGAGTTCAGTTAAATCAACTTCTATTGGATAATCTGCAGGATCTCCAAAACTTATCCAACCCTCATCACTATCTGTTGGGTTATACCTAATATCTGTTATTATTACATTCACTTCTAAATAATCTCCTGGAGCATCTACCAGTCTTAATTGTATACTAGAAGTATTGATGGTATTATTACTCCCTTCGTCATTGTTACAGCCTTGCAATCCAACTATTGCAATAAAAAATGCAGTGATAAAAAAATATTTGAAAAAATTCATCTTGATTAAATTTAATAATTCCTGCCACAAAGTTACAAAAGAAGAAGCGATAAAAACCTCCTGTATGGAAAAGCTTTTCAAGGGTTTAACTATAAAACCTAGCCCTATTTAAGTGACTCAACACAAATCATTATTTCTCCCTTGTTTGAAAGAGATTCCTTCCTTCGAAGGAATTTGGTTGCGGTCTGGACGAGACTCGAGAACTCTATCGTAATGAGCTGCATACTATGTGATTATATTTTTCTATTGTTAGAGTTACCTTGTTTTAAACTAATCATAGTGATAAAGAAGCAATGAATAATATACGCCCTAAATTTGCTTTTAATTATATTAATCAATTTATAGAAAGAACAAAAGAGCAGAGTAATTTACATATAATACATTAAAAAAAGTATTGGTATTATAATTCCCAAAAGCATATAAATTCCGCCTCGCCCAATTATTCCTTTTTTCCCTTTTGTAATAAAAAAAGAAGTTACTACAAATAAAATAAGTGCTCCGGCATATATATCTGAAAACCAAGTCCAAATTCTATTTGGATTGTAATGTAAATAATTTGTTTCAAATATGAAAGCACGTTTTTTTAAATACTCTGCAGATCCATTTCCAGATTGTGTGTTTACAATTACTGAAGAACCCCCTTTTAGGAAAATTTTTATATTATTAGTATCTGGATAGTAATGGCTCTTATAATTATTTCTATGGTTAATTTTATCTAATAATTGTAAAACATTCTCTTTTGTAATAGTGCTTTTTTCTAGATTTAATTCAGTTTTAAAGTGATTTATTTCAACAGAATAATTAGGGTTCCAATCACTCATATGATTCAAAGCAATACCAGAAATAGCATAAATTAGCGTTGTTCCAATAAAAAAGAAGCCAATGTCTCTATGAAGTATTCTACTCCATTTCCGTACTGTTTTCATAGCCATATTAAACTATTCTATTATTGAATGGTTTACATGTTTTAACGAATAGTTTGAAATATAAGCTTTATTTTCATCTTTCATTTCATCTCTATATTGTTGAATATGTTCTTGTTGCTCTTTAAATTGCTCTTTACTAGTTTTTCCTTCAGAATGACTTTTAATGAAATTTTCTTCCATTTGCAAACAAGTAGATTCATCTATTCTTTCTTCAACTACAACACCTGTTAATGTAATTTCACTTCCTACTAAAGCTTCATCAAAACGTTCATCAGAAGTTACATGAACATCCCCTTCATCGGTAACCATTAAAATTTTTTTACCACCATGTTTACAAACGTGATCTACAATACCGTTAATTTGAATTTCTTTGTTCACAAACTCACCAGCTTTTGTATCAAATTCACCAATAGCTAACATTGGAATTTCAATAGCTTTTGTTTCTTTTACTCCTTCAACATTTTTAGTTTCTGTTTTACAAGAAATAAAAGAGATAGTTAAAGCTAAGAGGAATACAACTTTTTTCATTTTGCTTTTTTTAAAAGTTTATAAAAATGTAGCTACTAAGTTACAATTGATACAAATTAAAGAAAATGATAAAAATCAGTATTGAAATTATTTATTTGAAATATTAAGTATAATTTTTACGTCAATTCCAGCTTACTGCCAGTAATTTAAAATGGATATTGAAAAAGGACTACATAATACAAGTCTAGATAAGACCTCAACCTCCTCCTGAGAATCCTAACTAGGGAATTAATAGTATATTCATTTGAAAAAAGGCACCTTTTAGTTTTTTTGGGCACCTTAAATCCACCCCTTTTCACATCATTTTGATTGATTTTAACTGAATTTACCCTCTCAAAACAAATTGGTGTTTTTGATTAAAAATCTTCCAATCCCTTTAAGTAAGACACTTAAGGTAATTATGTAATAAAACTTAATTTTAGGGTTCTAGTTTGGACGAGACTCGAGAACTCTCGCCTAAAGTGTTATTTATGTGTTAATTACAAATATAAATTTATTAAGCACCCTTTTATAGGCTGCAATTTCCGTCAATGATGTCTTGTTCTGTTGGGTTATAGGCATTATCGTAAACCTCGTAAAGGGCTGGAGGATTACCATTTACAAATAAATTCTCTAGACTACAGAAATTTGTTAAAACAGGGTTTAAATAAACCCTAAAGTGGTTTGTGGAAATTAAATTTTCTAATCCATCCAAATTCGTAAGTAAAATATTATGTGTAATTCTTAAATCATAAACATCATTTAGATTACTTAAAGCACTAAGGTCATTTAGAGTTTCATTATATCGTAAAGCAAAAATGTTTCCTATAGAACTAAGGTTTTGAAGACCATTAAGGTTTGTTAAAGAAGAATTAAATGTAATTGACAAGGAATTTGTTAAGGATGTAATTTGACTTAACCCTTCAAGATTATTTAATGAATTATTATTATGAATTTCTATACTACTTTGAATAGGATTTAAATTACTTAATCCATCTACATTTTGTAATAATTCATTTCCATCGATTGAAATTCCTAAACCCTGGTTTAATCCTACTTCAGTTAAACCACTTAAACCATCAATATTTAAAAGTGCATCATTATTTGCTAAGTCAAATTGACCTCCGATGGAGTTAATATTACTTAACCCATCTATATTAGATAAGGATGAAATTCCCTCAAGTAAAAATGTTCCTGAAACCTGGGTTATATTATTAAATGCATCTACATTTAAAATAGCATCATTATATCTCAAATCAATTGAAGATACTGTCCCAGAAATATTATGCAATCCTTGTAAGGTTTGCAAGGAATTATTTTCATAAAAATATATAGCATTAAAAGACGTTAAACCGCTTAAGGCTTCTATACTTGTTAAAGAAGTATTATCACTAAAACTTAAAATATGTACTGAAGCTGTTAAATTATTTAGCCCTTCTAAACTTATTAAATCTTGAGTATTTACAATCCCTAAACTACCTACCGATTCTAATGACATTAAAGGAGTTAAGTCAACAATATCAACATCAACACCAAAATCTCCAATAGCTAATAGTCCAGTAATTTCTGTACAATTAGTGGCTCCAAATACGTTAACTTCTTCCTGAGTCAATAAATAAACATCTCCTTCACATATATTTACCTCATCAATATCATTAATACTTATGGTAATGGTTGAATTCTCAAATACAGAACCATTAGCAACTTTAACAATTCCAGAAATAGTAGGATTAATTTCAAAATTAAATAACGATTCATCATCTATGGTTAACTCTCCCGTATTACTATCTATTACAAAAGCTCCACTGGGTGTTTGTTCTGTGATAGAGAAACTAACACTACCTTGATTTGTAGAGCCTGAAACTGTACCTATAACTTGTCCAGTAGTTGGATTTTCATCCATTGTATTAGAAAAATCTGCTGTTGTTACTGTTATTACTATAGGATCATCTGTAGTTTCACTATCACTACTACAAGAATTTAATCCTAAAACTAGAATTAATACAAGACTATAAAATGTAAAGTTTTTGATTTTCATAAAATTTGGGATTATAATTATTACTCTTTGATGAACTTTTTAGTATCTGTTTTGCTATCTAAAGAAACTTGAACAAAATACAATCCTTTAGTGAGCTGAGATACATCTACACTACTTTTAGAATCTTCCTTTATAAGCTGTCCTTGTAAATTGTATATTTTTATTATTTCAATTGGTTGCTGGGATTCTATATTTAAAACATCTTTAGTTGGGTTTGGGTATATAGTAAAACTAATAAGGTTATTATCTTCTAAACCTAATATACATTCCTCACTATAACTTGCCCAATTATCCTTAAACCAATCAGGTGCATTATTAGCATAATTTTCATCATCTACCTGTATACAAAATAGCGCTGTATTTTCAACTGCATTGAAATTCGTAATATTTATATTATTGCCATTACTAATATTTAAACTAGTTAATTGATTTGCACTACAATCTAAGATTGTTAAATTTATAAAGTTTTGCACTCCTTCCATAGAAGATATATTATTATCACTAACATTCAATCCATAAACAGACTCAGCTTCACTCACTTGTATTTCTCCATCATCATTGGTGTCTGCGTCTGAATCAATAGTACCATTACCATCTAAATCTGCACAATTAGTATTTACTAATGCATTTAAAAAATTAATGTCAGGGATGTATACAAATGGCTCTGGACAATTTTCACTATAACTAGTCCAATCATCTATACACCACCCAGTTATTATTGTTGGCTCTATTATACATTCCTGGGCATTAGAATATGCAACATCATCAACTTGAATACAAGATAAACTAGGATTATTTAAAGAAGTTATTCTTGAAAAATTGGAATTATTCCCATTTTGTAAATTTAAACTCGTTAGTAAATTATCATCTACTTTAATATGAGTTAAATTGATATTCTGAGACAAATCTAAATGGGTAAGATGATTGTTTGAAACATATAAATATAATAGTTCTGAATTTTGACTAACATCTAAAGTTGAAATATTAGTTCCTCCAAACCCCAAATAATATAAATCAAGATTATTTGTCACATCTAATGTTGATATGTTAGCTCCTCCTCCTCTAATTTTTAATAATAAAAAATTTTGAGAAAAATCTATGCTGGTAATTGGATTACCTGAAAAATCTATATCTATCAAATTTAAATTTTGAGTTACATCTATTTCTGTTAGTAAATTATAATGACAATACAAGTTGGTGAGATTTGAATGTTGTGTTATATCAAGACTTGATATCTGATTATTTGCAAAAAACAATACCTCTAATAATAAATTTTGAGTTATATTAATAGTTGAAATTTGATTATCTACAAAAGTTAAAGTTTTTAAATTAGTGTTTAGTGTAACATCTAATTCTGTTAATTGATTAGAAGAACATCTTAATAATTCCAAATTTGGATTTTGAGTTAAATTAAGCTCACTTATTTCATTAACTGTACACCATAAAAAAGTTAAATTTGGATTTTGGCTTACATTTAAAATTGTTATAAAATTACTTCTACAATTTAAATACTCAAGACTAGGTAGCTGGGTGACATCTAAGTTTTCTAATCCATTTATTTCACAATCTAACTTTTTCAGGTTTATAAAACTTTCAATTCCTTCTAATGAATATATTAAATTTGGCAACCCTATTACAATAGGGTAACTCACATCTAACCATTCTACTGCTTCAGCCTCACTTACCTGTATCTCTCCATCATCATTGGTGTCTGCATCACTGTCTGCTATATCATCTCCATCTGTATCAACTACAGGGTAATTAACTAACATATCCTTAAAAATAGGGTCTGGAATATCTACAATTTGTGCATTACTATAAGTAAATACAAATAAGGTAATTAGGAGAAAATATAATTTTTTCATAATATCTAGTTCTTAATAAATTTCTTAGTAATAGTTTTCCCATCTACCGTAACCTGCACAAAATACAATCCAGCAGTTAATTGAGAAACATTTACTCTGCTTTTAGAACTCTCTTTTATTAATTGTCCTTGTAATGAGAATACTTTTACTGTTTCAATTAGTTCTTGAGATTCAATAAACAAAACATCTTGAGCTGGGTTGGGATATATAGAAAAATCAATAAGGCTATTATCTTCTATACCTAATATACATTCTTCACTATAGCTTGCCCAGTCGTCTATACACCAGCCTGTAACATTATCTATATCACAAGTTGGGTAAGTAGCATTTTCATCGTCTACTTGAACACAGACAAGATTTGGATTATTATAAGAATGCATTCTTGTCATATTAGCATTGTTTCCATTTTTAACATTCAAATTAGTTAAAAGATTTCCAGTACAATTTAATCTTATAAGATTTTCATTTTGAGACATATCCAAACTAGCAATCTCATTATTTGTACAACTAAAAAACTGAAGATTAGCATTTTGAGATACATCTAAAAATGGCAATTGGTTATTCCCACAAGCAAAACTAGTAAGATTTTGGTTTTGGGTTATATTTAAGCTTATTAATTGATTATCCCAACACCATAGTGTTTCGAGGCTTACGTTTTGAGTTATGTCTAGATTAGCTAATTGGTTAAAAGAACAATATAGACCTGTCAAATTTAAACTTTGGGTAATATCTATACTTGTTAATTGGTTTTCATAACACCATAAAGTAACAAGGTTTGTATTATTAGTCAAATCTAAGCTTGCTAATTGATTATAGTTACATCTTAAATCTAAAAGATTTGGGTTTTGTGATAGATCTAAGTTTGTTAAATTATTGCCATCAATATCTAAGTAATCTAGGTTGATATTGTTTGTTAAATCAATAGATTCCATTTGATTATTTCTACAGTTTAATATTTCTAAACTTAAGCATTGGGTTACATCTAAACTAGTTAGTTGGTTACTGGAACATGATATCTCAAATAAACTAGAGTTTTGTGGCAATATTAGATTACTTATGTTACTTCCCCCACATTCTAATATTTGAAGATTATCATTTTGTGATAAATCTAAGTTGCTAATATTGTGGCTTAACACTTCTAAGGATTCTAGATTAATAAAGCTCCCAATTCCTTCTAAAGAAGAAATTATATATACAGGAGGTAAGCTTAAAGTCGTCACTATTTCTGCTTCACTTACTTGGATTTCTCCATCATTATCTGTGTCTACACCTACTAAAATAAGAACAGCTTTAAAATTAGCATCTGGAATATCTACAATTTGTGCATTACTATAAATAAATACAAATAAGGTAATTAGGAGAATGTAAAGGTTTTTCATATTAAGAATTTAGGTTCACAAAGACAACTATTAATACTATTTTGTCTGAATATTTAATTGTATAAATACCAGAACTTCTAGAGTTTAAAATATCTAGATAAAATTGATAAAACTATTGCTTACCATTAATTAGGGAGAATACGAAAATAGTAATTTTTTTCTTACAATAAAAAATCCAATAAAATGATAATCTGTTACTCTTTTAAGAAGAAACGCCCAAAAACAAAAAAAGCCTCTCCTGTATGGAAAAGCTTCTCATTAGTCTAATTTAGACTACTAGCCCTATTTAAAGGACTCAACACAAATCATTATTTCTCCCTTGTTTGAAAGAGATTCCTTCCTTCGAAGGAATTTGGTTGCGGCCTAAACGAGACCCGAACTCGTCAAGGTATACTAATAAGCTATTCCTTTATTATTCGTATTACAGCTTTTTTATCTATTGATTCAATAATTACAAAATAAACCCCTGTGGCAGCTTCTAAATTCAGCTTAAGTATTTGACTTTCAGAATACGTATTGGATTGAATTAACTTCCCATTTAAATCTTTTACTATTACACTTAATGTTTGGTAATTAGTTCGCATGTCTATTGAAAAATTCCCATCAGTAGGGTTTGGATAAATAATTGGCTCTGCACCAAAAGTGTTTTCAATAATTCCCAAAGTGGGTGTAACAATTATTCCATAATCTTCTACTTCGCCATCAAAACCTGTTTCACATGAAGTGGGATATGAATTATATTTTCCTGAGACCCTCATAATTGTAGTACCTTCTAAAGCGTCTTGAGGAACAGTTAAATTAAGAGGTGATAAACTTGTTGGTCCGTCTGGAGTATTTACCGCAGATCCCAAGTCGTATTCTTCATTTGGATCATCAAAATCTAAATCTTGATTCCAATCAATCCATGCTTTGGCATAAAGAGTATAATTTCCATCTGTATTTACATTTACACCAAGGTCATAAGAGTTTTCAATCTCAAGGGTTGTAAAATAGGTATCTGAATAATCTGTATAAGGGTTTGTTTTTCCTGTTGAATTGAATATTTCATTAAAATCGACTAATGTCACAGCGGTTGCATAATCCATATTTCCATATGATGTACAATGCGGACAATCATCTATCATGGTAATCATATTGACAATTGTTTTAGAATCAGAATTTCCTTGAGCATCTATTACTGTTAAAGTAACATTATAATTTCCCTCAGCACCAAAAACGACAACAGGATTTCTTACCGAAGCGGAAGATATAGATAACGGTTCTGGAGTAATAACCCATTGCCAAGTAGCACCATCATGCTTTAGCATTGAATAACAATCAAATTGAACAGATTCCATAAGACAACGTACTTCTTTAGCATATGTAATTGGTTGTGCAATCGGTAAAAATGAAGTATCTAGCATTTCTCTACCCCAAATTCCTCTTCCACCTGTTGCCAGCCTTAACTCTCCATTCCTATAGAAAGGGTTGATCTGAAAAGATTTTGCTACTAACGGCAAGTCGGAGGAATAATCAATCCAATTATTAGTGCTTGTATCCCAATAAAGAATGCCATATTGTGATGTTAGATATACAATATCATCGGTTCCACCTTGATACATAATATCTGTTAAATTCTCCCCATCCAAATTACTCGTGGTTTTATTAATCCAAGAATCCCCTCCGTCTATTGAATTAAATACTTTATCTCCATTATCACCTCTAGGAGTGCAAATCCAAATATTATTTTCGTCCTCAGGGTGAACGGAAATTCTAAATCTTCTGTTATTTCCACTTGGATCACTTGTTGTTTGATTCCACGTTATTCCTCCATTTGTCGATTTCCATATTTTACAAGAATCCCAATAACCTCCATCTTGATTATATACGCAGTAAATTACATTAGGATTACTCCGTGAGATTTCCATTTCATAAACCTTTCCATTTGTCCCAGGAAATATAGATATCACTTCAAAAGTGAGTCCTCCGTTAGTAGATTTATAAATTTTATTTTCAAGCCCTACATAGATATGGTCTGCATATCTAGGATCATAATAAACACCACTACGCTCCGCTACACTATAAGATTCATTAGGACGAATAGGCAGACTTGGATTGGTAAATATCGCATCCCCAAATGTTTCAGGAATAGTTTTAACTGAAGTATTACTACTTGCATAATGAGTCCTAAATAATAATTTTCTGCTTTCAATAGGGTGAACATATCCTGAAGCTTCCTCTACTCCACCAATATTATAAGCTTTTCCTATTCCATAATTTTCATACCAGCCGCTTGTTCCATCATGATATTTTCCTCCAGTAAAGCTATCTTCGTTCCATCCAGTATTAAACCCCCAGAAATGGGCTGCTTGAATTCCCTTGTTTAATGCTACATGAGTCATTAATTCATCTTCAGAAAAATCTACCCCACCATCCGTTGCTACCCAAATCTCATTACCACTAACTTCTATATCCTGTACATCCGCGTGTATATAATCTAAACGAGTAGAATTAGCTGCACCAATAGATTGATACGTAAGACCCCCATCACTAGACTCAGTTAATCTTATAGTGGCTATCCATAATTTATCTGGATTTGTGGGACTTACTTCCATATCAAAATTGAAGAATCCTTGATGATAACCACCACCGTAGGCAGCTACATTCCAATCATCAGTACCATTAATAGCTCCATAGGGACCTCCATCCTGTCCCGTAGGGTTGATCCAATCATCCCCTTTATTTAAACTTTTATACACCCCTATCCATCCTTGATCACCTTCTTTTGAATCACCTATTAAGCATACATAGACTAGATCTTGGGATGCAGGTGTCACTGCTATCTTTCCACCATAATCTATCGCATTTTCAAATTCAAAAGGGACATACCATTCATTATCTTTTAAAACCCAAGTAGCGCCATTATCATCACTCCTAAAAAGTTCACTTTTCTTTGCTGCAACATTCGATTTTAATAAATAGGCCGTTGTGTTATTAGTAGGATGAAAATCTATGTCCCAACAACCATCAGAAAAAACTTGTATCCAAGTTATTCCTCCATTAATCGATTTAAATAATCCTTTAGAAGATGTATGGAAAATGATGTCATTATTTGATGGAGAATATTCGAACTCGTTTCCGGTTCCATCGGTATAATATCTTTCAATCCAAGTTGCTCCTCCATCAAGAGATTGATATATCCTTTTATTTGAAGAAACCAAAAAGTTATCTGAATCTGTAGGGTGAATTTTAACTGCTGAATTTCCTCCAGAAAACACTTCTCCTAAAGATATTAATGACCAATTGGCTGCTTTATCTATAGATTTATATACCCCTCCTGCTTCAGTACCGCAAATTAAAATATCTGGATTTGATAAAGACTGATCTATAGTATAAATATTTTTATGCCAAGATATTGCCTGAGAATTATTGGCAGAAAAAGTTTCAAATGGACCCATAGGTACCCAACCCACGTTAGATTCTGGGGTGTGGCTCGTATTATTTTGTTGATATTTTTCTTTTAGAAATTGATTGTTACTGTCTTCTTCCTCTTTACTAGATTGTTTAATAAAACCATCTTGATCTAATAGAGACTCTATTTGCATCATCCAATGCTTATGATTTTGGGTATGGATGTTTTTTACGAATTCATTATTTTTGTAATATTGCTTAAACAAATCTTCTACTTCTCCAACATTCGGATTTTCAGAATACATTAACCTAGCCCATTCGGGAGTATTGCTATCAATTATGGGAATGGATTTAAAAAACTCCGAACTATTTTGACTATGAGTGTCTAGAATGGCTATAAGCATCAAAAACAGAAGTAAAGTGTATTTCATAGTTTTTATATTTGTGAACAAACTTAACAAATAGGCATATAGAAAGCTATCTATTCGGATAATTTAATCATAAATACACTCATTCTATTTTAAACAACTTAATAGGTTGACGATTTTAATAAGAATCTCCCAAAAACAAAAAAAGCCTCTCCTGTATGGAAAAGCTTTTCATTAGTCTAATTTAGACTACTAGCCCTATTTAAAAGGACTCAACACAAATCATTACTCTCTCCCTTGTTTGAAAGAGATTCCTTCCTTCGAAGGAATTTAGTTGCGGTCTGGACGAGACTCTTGAACTCGCTATTAAGTGCTTAGGCACTAGGCAACAATAAGATTTAAATCTTATTATAACCTATTTACTCCTTAATGATCTTCTTAGTTAATAAACAGATACTACAAAATCCAGAGAATTTTACTTTAGCACTATTTATTTCCCCAGCTGTTTTTTTTTCTACTATTTTTATAGAGTTTAATTCCTAGCATTAAAAGCGTTGATATTCCAACAATACCTAAAACTCCAAAAATCCATCCAAGGGTGTTTTTTAAAACCACTAAAAAAACACACGCAAAGAGAATAATAGTAGCAACTTCATTCCATATCCTTAATCCAAAAGAAGAATATTTCAAAATCCCTTTTTCCACTTGGTTATACATAATTTGACAGATTCCGTGATAAATAAACAAGCCCAAAACAAAAACTAATTTGATAATCATCCAGCCTTGTTCAAGCCAAAAAGGATTTAAAATTAAAAGCCAAATTGCAAAAAATGTAGCTAAAATTGCAGATGGCCATGTAATAATATACCAAAGCCTTTTTATCATTAGCTGATATTGCTTTTGTAAAATCTCTTTAACTAATAAAGTTTCCTCTTCGGCTTCTTTAAAATAAATAAATAACCTAATAATATAAAACAACCCTGCAAACCACGTGGTGACAAAAATTATATGAAGTGATTTAATGTATAAGTATTCCATAATTAATTGCTGTTATTCCATTCATTAATCCAAGAAGATAAAACGTTCACCCATTCGTCATTATCATTTAAACAGGGTATCGTATTAAATTCTTCCCCTCCAGATTCAATAAAAGATTTTTTTGCTTCCATAGCAATTTCTTCCAAAGTTTCTAAACAATCTACTACAAACGATGGGGTTACCACACTTAATTTTTTGACTCCTTTATTCGGGAAACCTTTAATTACAACATCTGTAAAAGGCTGAATCCACGGGTCTCTACCCAAACGCGACTGAAACGAAACACTATAGTCTTTTTCTTTTAACCCTAACCTTTCAACTACTAATTTTGTAGTTTCATAACATTGATGTCTATAGCAAAACTCATGTGCGGGTGAAGGAGTACTACAACAAGTGCCATCAATTTTACAATGTGACTTTGCAACATCCGTTAGTTGTAAATGTCGTTCAGGCAAGCCGTGATAAGAAAATAACAGATGATCTGGCTGGTCTTCTTCTAATTTTTTCTTGATACTATTACTTAATACCTCAATATAGTCGGGTTCCTTATAAAACGCCGGCACATCAGTAAGCTTGATATTAGGGAACTGTTTTTTGATAAGCTTATTAGCTAAAACTACAACTGTTTCAGTAGATGCCATTGCAAATTGGGGATATAAAGGAATCATAAATATATTGGCTACCCCTTGATCTATTAATTCTTGTATTCCTGCTTTAATAGATGGATTCCCATACCGCATTCCCATTGCTATAGGAATTGTAGTATTGTTTTGCACCTTTTTTGTTACTCTTTTTGTTATTTCTATAAGAGGAGATCCTTCTTCCCACCATATTTTTTTATATGCCGCAGCAGTTTTTTTTGGGCGGGTATTCAGTATTACTCCCTTTACAAGCAATACACGCATTAAATATGAGGTGTCAATTACCCTTTTATCCATCAAAAATTCATCAAGGTATTTTCGAACATCTTTTTTAGATGTACTATCTGGTGAACCTAAATTTACTAATAAGACTCCTTTCATTTATAATTTGGATTTGGAAAATTGATTTTGGAAAAAGATTCGTTGTTAAATTATTAAAACTTAAAAACCCTCTTTTTAAAAAGTATAATTATTGAGAATACTTTTATCGATGCTTTTTTTGTTGCATACAAAATTACAATAAAAATTATTGTTCTTTTTTTATAATACATGATATCTGTCATGTTTTATAAAGCCTTTTATAATAACGCTTTTATATAATATTTAAATTTATTATTAAAGAGGTTTCTAAATTACTTATAGCGTTAGTAATTGTGCTTTCAGCGATATTTTTCGAAAAAAGATAGTTGTAATTTAGCCGATACTTATTTAGTACTACTATATATGAATCAGAATGGAATGCCTGCAAAACTTTATAATGTAGGCTTGAATTATAAGAAAGCCAATGTAAAAGTAAGAGGAGCCTTTACTATTACAAAAAAGAATCAAAAATTACTATTAGAAGATGCTAAGAAAAACGGTATAAAAGGAATATTCGTAATCTCAACTTGTAATAGAACCGAAATTACAGGATTTGCAAAACACCCTTTCGAATTAATTAACTATTTATTAAAGTACTCTAACGGAACTCTTGAAGAATTTATAAAAGTTTCGAATGTTTATAAAAACAAATCGGCTGTAAATCATCTATTTAATATTGGAACAGGACTAGACAGTCAAATTTTAGGTGATTATGAAATTGTAGGGCAACTAAAAAAATCTTTTAAACAAGCAAAAAAAGCAGGAACTACCAATGCTTTTCTAGAGCGATTAATGAATGTTATTCTTCAGGCTAGTAAAGATGTAAAAAACAATACTAAACTGAGTTCAGGAACTACTTCAGTAGCTTATGCCGCTGTTCAATATATTATTGAAAACGTTCTCCATTTTAATTCTAAAAAAATTCTCAATTTTGGATTAGGAGATATTGGCAAAAATACGTGTAAAAATATTTTAGAATATACATCAAACAATAACATAACTCTTATAAACAGAACATTTGAAAAGACTTTAGAGTTTAAAAAGTCTAATCCTACTATTTTAATTAAGGATTATTCAGCCTTAGAAGAAGAAATAAATAAAACAGATGTACTTGTTGTGTCAACAGGGTCAGATTTCCCAACTATAAATCACACTCATTTAAAGAAGGGTCGCCCTATATTAATTCTTGATTTATCAATGCCTGAAAACGTAGATCCTTCTGTAAAAGATATCCCAGGAGTAACATTGGTAAATGTTGATGAGCTTTCTAAAATTACTGATAAAACAATAGAGGTTAGAAAAAAAGAAATTCCTAAGGCTAAAAAAATCATTAATGAGTACAAACTTGAATTTAATGAATGGATTGCTGTTCGTAAATATGTCCCAGCAGTAAACGCTTTAAAAGAATCTCTTCAAACTATTCAAAATGAAGTAATTGATTTTCAATCTAAAAAGTTGAAGAATTTTAATTCAGAGCAAGCAGAAATAGTTACTTCGCGTGTTATTCAAAAAATAACAACTCAATTTATTAAACATTTAAAACAAGAAGACACGTCGGCAGATGTAAGTATAGATGTTATGAGCAAAATATTCAATCTAAACAAAACTGATTTTAATGGAAAAAATTAGAATCGGAACAAGATCCAGTGAATTAGCACTCTACCAAGCTAATACTGTAGCAAGATTATTAAACGATTTAGGACATCAAAGCACCGTAATAAAAATTGATTCTTTAGGAGATCAAGATTTAAAAACACCATTATACGAACTTGGTGTTACTGGTATTTTTACCAAAAGCTTAGATGTTGCTTTATTAAACAAAGACATTGATATCGCAGTACATTCTTTAAAAGATGTCCCCACAAAAATACCCAATGGAATTACCCAAGCAGCGGTATTAAAAAGAGGAAATTTTAATGATGTTCTAATTTTAAAGAAAGATGAGAATTTTTTCGAAAATGAAACTGCCACGATAGCAACAGGAAGTTTACGAAGAAAAGCACAATGGCTACATCGATATCCAAAACATACCATTACTGGTCTTCGAGGTAATGTAAACACCCGTTTACAAAAAGTAGAAGATAATGAATGGGATGGAGCTATTTTTGCAGTGGCAGGATTGGGAAGACTAAATTTACTCCCAAGTAAAGAAAAACATATTAAACTGGATTGGATGACCCCTGCTCCTGCACAAGGGGCTATTATGATTGCTTGTTTAGAAGAAAACGAAGTTGTTTTAGAAGCTTGCAAAGGACTAAATGATGAGGACACAGCAGCCTGTGTGGGTATAGAGCGTGAGTTTTTACGAGTATTAGAAGGAGGTTGTACTGCTCCAATAGGAGCTTTAGCTACCATTAGAGAAGAAGAAATTAAATTTAAAGGTGTTTTATTTAGTCCTGACGGTAAAAATAAACTAGAATTTACCAAAGTAACTACAAAAGACGAAATAGGAGATTTAGGAGCGTTCGCAGCTAATTATATATTAAACCGAGGTGGAAAAAAACTCATGCGAAACAATATTTCTATTGAGAAAAAAATCCAAGTCTATTCTACAAAATACCTTTCAAAAGATCAAACTTTGAAGCTGTCTTCAGGAATAGGGGCTTCAATGAATGACTTTATTTCTATTAAGTACAATAGAGTAAAACCAACTATTGTGAAAAATCCTATTAAAAATGTGATTTTTACAAGCCAAAATGCGGTGGAATCCTTACTGTATAGTTTCGCTGCTTCAGAATTAGATTTCACTAATATCTTTTGTGTTGGTAGAAGAACCAAGCGATTAATAGAAAAGAAAATTGGAAAAGTTACACATATAGAAAGCTCTGCTGAAAAATTAGCAAATTATTTAAGTGCCAATTTGAAAAACGAAAGTTATACTTTTTTCTGCGGAAACAAAAGAAGAGATGACTTACCTGAAATATTATCTAAACAAAACATTGAAGTAAACGAGGTAGAATGTTACAGCACATTATTGTCTTCAAAAAAAATTGAAGATAAATTTAACGGTATTCTTTTCTACAGTCCAACAGGTATCGAAAGCTATTTAATAAAAAATACAAGAAAGAGTCTCGTTGCTTTTTGTATCGGAGAAACAACAGCTAATGAAGCTCGAAAACACTTTGAAAATGTAATTGTCGCAGAGGTTTCTACCGTAAATAGCGTTATAGAATCTGTAAATAATTATTATCAAAACAGCAAATAATAAGATTATGAATAGAACAAGACGTCTTCGTAAAACAGAAAACATTCGTCGTCTAGTTAGAGAAAATAAACTAACTGTAGATGATTTAATCTATCCTTTATTTATTGAAGAAGGAAAAAATATTGAATCAGAAATAGAATCAATGCCTGGTATTAAACGCTATTCATTAGACACCATTTCAAAAGAATTGGATGAAGTTGTATCCTTAAATATTCCAGCAGTGTTACTTTTCGGGATACCTTCAAAAAAAGATGATGAAGGAACTGAAACATGGAATGATAACGGTATTGTACAACAAGCCATTCGTTTTATAAAAAAGAAGTATCCTAATTTATATGTAATTACCGATGTCTGTTTTTGTGAGTATACAAGTCACGGGCATTGTGGTATTATTCATAATAACGATCTAGAAAACGATGCAACATTAGTGAACCTTGCCAAACAAACCATTTCACATGCAAAAGCTGGCGCCGATATGGTTGCTCCATCCGGTATGTTAGACGGTGCTGTTTTAGCGATGAGAGAAGCTTTAGATAATACAGGATTTTACGATTTGCCTATTATGGGGTATTCAGTAAAATATTCTTCCGCATATTATGGCCCTTTCCGTGATGCTGTAGATTCTTCCCCTTCATTTGGAGACAGAAGAACCTATCAAATGGATCCTTCTAATAGAGATGAGGCTATGCGAGAAGCTAATTTTGATGATTTAGAAGGCGCTGATATATTGATGGTAAAACCTGCCCTCTCCTATTTAGATATTATCAGAGATTTAAAAAACAACTTTGATCGTCCCATCGCTTGTTATAATGTAAGTGGTGAATATGCTATGATTAAAGCCGCTGCCGAAAAAGGCTGGATCGATGAAGAACGTGTCATGATGGAAAGTTTACTCTCTATGAAAAGAGCAGGTGCCGATATTATTATCACTTATTTTGCGAAAGAAGTTGCTAAAGTATTGTTGAAGCGTTAAAAACTTAACGGTTATACGGTTCAATAACTACACATTAAACATAATATATGAAATTCGAAAATTCAGAAAAACTATATAAAAAAGGGCAAAAGCATCTTGTTGGAGCTGTAAATTCACCTGTCCGAGCGTTTTCTTCAGTTGGAGGAACCCCATTATTCATCAAAAAAGCCAAAGGGAGCAAAATTATCGATGTTGACAATAACGAATACATCGATTTTGTATTATCCTATGGCCCTATGATCTTGGGTCACCGAAATAAAATTGTAGAAAACGAAGTAAAAAAAGCCTTAAAAAAAGGAACCACTTTTGGCGCAACTACCAAGGGGGAGCTAAAATTGGCTCAAATGGTCTGCGATGCTTTTCCGGGGATGGATAAGGTTCGGTTTGTAAATTCTGGCACCGAAGCCGTGTTAAGTGCCATTCGTTTAGCAAGAGCATTTACTGGTCATGATAAGATTATAAAATTTGCCGGATGTTACCACGGACACTCAGATGCCTTATTAGTGGCTGCAGGATCAGGATTGGCTACCTTGAGTATTCCTGGAAGTAAAGGAGTACCTAATGATGCCGTAAAAAACACCTTGATTGCAGAATATAATAATATTGAAAGTGTAAAAGTTCATTTGGATAAACACCAAGATATCGCTGCGGTATTTATCGAGCCTATTGCTGGAAATATGGGGGTTGTTTTACCAACTCAAGAATTTATAAAAGAATTAAGATCCATTACTAAAGAAAAGGGAATATTACTAGTGATCGATGAAGTAATGACTGGTTTTAGATCTAAATATGGTGGGGCTCAAGAATTGTTGGGTATTGAAGCAGATATTACCTGTTTAGGTAAAGTTGTTGGCGGTGGTTTTCCAGTAGGTGCTTACGGAGCCAGAAATGAAATTATGGAAATGGTATCTCCTCTTGGAGACATGTACCAAGCAGGAACCTTATCGGGTAATCCTATTGCCATGGCTTGTGGAATAGCTACATTGAAAGAATTGGATTTTCAGAATCCCTATAAAAAATTCGAAAAAATTGCCAAACAACTCGAGAAAACACTATTGGATGCTGCTGAAAAAAACGGAATCGATCTACAAGTAAATCGTTTTGGATCTATGATCAATCCCTTTTTTACCAAAGAAAAGGTTATAGATTTTAAAACCGCCCAAACCAGCAATACCGAATTGTTCAAAACATTTTTCTGGGCGATGATTGAAAACGGGATTTTCCTCCCTCCTTCTCAATTTGAAGCTTGGTTTTTATGTACTGAACTTTCAAAAAAAGATTTAATAAAAGTAGAAAAAGCAATTTATAAAGCTATGGAAGCTGTTGCTGATACCCCTAAGAATTAACTATGTCAACAATAAAAAACGATTTATTTTTAAGAGCATTAAAAGGAGAAACTGTAGAACGCCCTCCAGTTTGGATGATGCGTCAAGCGGGACGTTTTTTACCTGAGTTTAGAGAAATACGAGATAAGTATGACTTCTTTACTCGATGTAGAACTCCAGAATTAGCTGCAGAAATTACGGTACAACCAATTCGTAGATTTGGGATGGATGCTGCTATACTGTTTTCAGATATATTGGTAGTCCCTCAAGCGATGAATATTCCTTTCGAAATGAAAGAAGGTCTTGGACCTTGGCTACCAAAGCCTATACGTTCTCAAAAAGATGTAGATGCTGTTATTGTTCCTAATATAAATGATTCTTTAGGCTATGTCATGGAAGCTATCAAAGCTACCAAAGAATTATTGGATAATGAAATCCCATTAATCGGTTTTGCGGGATCTCCTTGGACTGTTTTTTGTTATTGCATCCAAGGACAAGGTTCAAAAACATTCGACAAAGCAAAAGAGTTTTGTTTCACACAGCCTATTGCTGCTCATATTTTATTGCAAAAAATTACAGATACTACTATTCTCTATTTGAAAGAAAAAGTTAAAGCAGGTGTCGATACGGTTCAAATTTTTGACTCTTGGGGAGGAATGCTTTCTCCTGTTGACTATCAGGAGTTTTCTTGGAGATATATCAATCAAATTATTGAAGCCCTTAAAGACAATGCGCCTGTAATTGCATTTGGAAAAGGGTGTTGGTTTGCTTTAGAAGAAATGGCTAATTCTAATGCTTCGGCGTTAGGAGTAGACTGGACAATTTCACCACAAGTAGCTAGAAAACTTACAGGAAATAATATAACCTTACAAGGTAATTTTGACCCTGTTCGCTTACTTTCTCCTCCTTCAGAGATTAAAAAATTAGTCACAAAAATGATTAATGACTTCGGAAAAGATAAGTATATCGTTAATTTAGGTCACGGGATATTGCCTCACATTCCCTTAGATAATGTAAAAGCATTTATCGATACTGTAAAAGAATATGAATAATCTTATACAAAAATATAATATCCCTGGCCCAAGATACACTAGCTATCCTACAGTTCCTTTTTGGGATGAAAAAGGCATTGAGCTAGACGATTGGGAAAAAACTGTGCTCAAGTCATTCAATGAGAGTAATGACTCTGAAGGAATAAGTATTTACATACATTTACCTTTTTGTGAAAGTTTGTGTACTTTTTGTGCTTGTCATAAAAAAATAACAAAGCGACATTCTGTAGAAGAACCTTATATCGAAACTCTTTTAAAAGAATGGGATTTATATTGCGATATGTTAGGCGAGGTGCCAAAAATTAGAGAAATCCATTTAGGAGGAGGTACTCCAACATTTTTTTCTTCAGCAAATCTAAAAAAACTAATCAACGGTATTTTTAAAAGAGCTGTTAAGTTTGAGAAGTTTGAATTAAGTTATGAAGGGCATCCAAATTTTTCTTCAGAAGAACAGCTTCAAACTCTTTTTGATTTAGGTTCTAGAAGAAACAGTTTTGGCATACAAGATTATGACCCTGTTGTACAAAAAGCGATTCATAGAATTCAAAGTTTTGAACAGGTAAAAAAAGTAAACGATTTATCCCGGAAAATTGGATACGAATCTATAAGTCATGACTTGATTTTTGGGCTTCCTTTTCAAAACACAGATAGTATTAGAGATACTATTAAAAAAACTATTGAGCTTAAGCCTGACAGAATAGCTTATTATAGTTATGCTCACGTTCCTTGGATTAAAGGTGTTGGACAGCGTGGTTTTGCTGAAAAGGATTTGCCAAAAGACCATGAAAAGCGGCAATTATACGAACTCGGTAAAAAAATGTTTTTTGATAATGGCTATGTTGAAATAGGCATGGATCATTTTGCTTTAAAATCAGACTCTCTTCATAAAGCAATGAAATCTAAAAAGTTACATCGTAACTTTATGGGGTATACTGCGGGTAAAACCAAATTAATGATTGGTTTAGGCATGTCTTCAATTAGTGATTCTTGGTATGGTTTTGCTCAAAATGAAAAGAATATAGACGTATATACAAAAAAGGTGAACCAAGGAATCATACCAATTTTTAGAGGACATTTATTAACTAAAACCGATTTAATTATACGGAAACACATCCTAAATTTAATGTGTAATTTAGAAACGGAATGGAATAATGATCTTCCCGAAAAAGTGAAATCTGAAATTATTAATCGTTTAGAAGAAATTATTTCTGATGGATTGGTTAAGATTAAAGAATCAAAAATAATTGTAAAAGAAGAAGGTAGGGTGTTTGTTCGTAATATTTGTATGGCTTTCGACCTTAAGCTGCTTAATAAAAAACCAGAAACCAAACTTTTTTCAATGACTATTTAATCCTAACTTTTGGGTTAATAATGTAATTACATCTGTTTTTGAATTCTAGCTTCTTTTAGTCCTAAAGGGTGGGTTTTTATTTTATTATTCTTTTAATAAAAAACTAAGTCCCATTCTTTTAATCATTTTCTTTGCCATCGACCAAAAAAAGAAAAATTGACCAAACAACCATCCAATTATTACAAGAAGTATGTAGTAAAAAATGATGCTAAAAAAAATGAAGATCACCCAATAAAGGAATGGACTGAGGTTTTCTTTAGTAACTCCCATTAATTTTAAAATGGGTCTTCCAATATAGATACTAGAGGTTCCTGTAAATGAAAACACTAAGAAAACACGAATTAATTCCCATCTAAAAGTTAGATTCCATTTTTTTTCTAATTTCTTAAATAGAAATAAAATAAGTTTTAATAAAATAAATGAAAGTACTAGAGTTATTAAAACAGAAACAAAAAGAGGTGGTTCTTTAATAAAGACAAATGATAATTTATACGCTGAATAAATTAAACCAACAATCCCTAATAAAGGAAATATTAACTGCCAATTATATTGAATTTCCCAACGCTCTTTAAATTTTTTCATAATAATTTGTATTGGTAATCTTTTTCAAAATATTCATAACGTAAATAACTTGCTGCAAACCCATAATGAGCCATTGGGCGTATCAAATTCTCTCTTAGAGTCTATTTTTAGAACGTTTCCCGTTACAAGCTATTATTAAACTCAAGAATATAGGTTCAATTATATTAATCTCATACTCTAATAAAACATTAGTAGTATAAAGACGCAACTTTATAAGACATTCAATGCTTTAAATCTGGTGTCGCAATCACTATTTATTGGGCAAATATAAATCATTATCTAATAATAGAGTGGTATTGTAAAACTAAATTAATATTCTGTGCCAACCTATTTTAAGATGACACTGGGAGTACTAGCCCCTTTTTTTCCAAATCGAACAATTTGAATAAATCTAATGATAAAAGTTATTTTAAGAGTTATTCCAAAAACTATCAAATAAATTGGCTTTATCAGAGCATGATCAATGCCTCGAAGATACAAACCTATAAGAAATAGTATTAATCCTACAACTAAAAAGAAAAGTTCTTTTCCAGGTTTATATTCACCACTTTTAACTTTTCCAAGAATGTAGATAGCTTTAAGTGTAACACCAGTTAAAATTAAAGCCAACCCAAGTGAATCCATTTGGGTTGTTTTTTTTAGTATAATACCTACGATCAATAAAATGATTCCAATAAATAATAATACTTTTGATTTCATAGCCTTAGTTTTAAAAAACAAAAATAAAGTTATTTAAGAGGTTTGTTCGTCAAAAAAGTATCTTTTAAACTTGATAAATTGTTAAACGTCTGTATTTAATAATATGCCAATTCATTGATTGCTTCTGAAATGTGATGTGATAATTTCATATAAATCGGAAACTCATTGTGTTCAATTAAAAATGTTCCCGATTATTTTGTTTCGATATAAACTTACGATACAATCCTAAATTACTGTAGCGCTACTATAAAAAATTACAACATAATACATTGCGTATCAGAAGTATAATACGTTGCTGCTTTTTTTTTTAATAACACTGCTTGTAACAGTAGTCGAATCTCTCGAGGCAAATGACAGTAATACTTACAGAGATCGATTAGTATATACTTTAGCTCTACAAAAAAAGCCTCTCCTTAATGGAAAAGCTTCTCATCGGTCTATTTAAAGACACTAGCCTATTTTACTAGGCTCAACACAACATTTTAATTGCGGTCTGGACGAGACTCGAACTCGCGACCCCCTGCGTGACAGGCAGGTATTCTAACCAACTGAACTACCAGACCGTGCTTACA
>JAUVAS010000079.1 GCA_030591585.1 Flavobacterium sp.
GAATCATATATCTTTATAGAACTTAAAAATCAATTACAATGTTTTCAAAATCTAAAAAAGATTCCCGTCAAGAAGCAGAACAAAGAGAGCAATACGAATATGCCAGAACTCGCATTCTACAAAAAAAGGGATTGCTTTCTCACCTCATCTATTTTATAGCTGGGTCTATTATCTTAGCAGTAATTAATCTTGCTTTAGGAATAGGAAAAGAGTTTCCTTTTATTGGCTATCATTGGTTTGTTTGGGCAATTGTAATTTGGGCATTTTTATTACTAACCAATGTGTTTAATGTTTTTGTAAAGAACAGGTTTATGGGAAAAGAATGGGAAAACTTGCAATTAGAAAAACTAAAAAAACTCCAAGAAGTAAAAATTGCATCTCTTGAAAAGCAAGCTAAAAAAGAAGTTTTAGTAGCACAAGAATCTGAAGAAACCAACCCAGAAACTGAAGACCAACTATGATTACCATCATTGCTGCAGCCGGAATTAATAATGAATTAGGAAAAGACAATGACCTAGTTTGGCATTTACCTGATGACTTTAAACGTTTTAAAAAGCTAACTACGGGACATCATATTATTATGGGACGCAAGACTTTTGAAACTTTTCCGAAGCCATTACCCAACAGAATTCATGTGGTAATCACTCGAAACAAAAATTACCAACCAGAAGGCGCTATCGTCGTACACTCTATGGAAGAAGCCTTGAAAATCACTAACAATGATGAACAGCCTTTCATCATTGGAGGAGGAGAAATCTATAACATAGGAATGGATGTAGCCGATAAAATTGAACTCACACGAGTAAACAATACTTTTGAAGCAGACACTTTTTTTCCTGAAATCCCTTCAGAAAAATGGGATCTAATTGCTGAAGAATACCACGATAAAGACGAGAAACATAAATTTGAATTTACATATCAAACTTTTTTAAAGAAATAATTTAGTACGCTATTTCCACTAATACAATTCGGAATTAATTCCGAAGTTAACAAACCAACAAAAAATGAAAGCATATTTATTCCCAGGACAAGGAGCTCAATTTACAGGAATGGGCTTAGATTTATACGACAATTCAGCTAAGGCTAGAGAATTATTTAATCAGGCCAATGACATTTTAGGTTTCGATATTATGAAAATAATGTTCGAAGGCTCTCCAGAAGAGTTAAAAGAAACCAACGTAACACAACCTGCAATATTTTTACATTCCACCATTTTAGCGGAAGTATTGAGAGATGCCTTTCAGCCAGATATGGTGGCTGGACACTCTTTAGGCGAAATATCTGCATTGGTTGCCAATAAAACATTAGCCTTTAGTGACGGATTGCAATTGGTTTCAAAAAGAGCACAGGCCATGCAAAAAGCATGTGAAGCACAGCCTTCTACAATGGCTGCCGTATTAAGTTTAGAAGACGCTGTTGTAGAGAAAATTTGTGCAGAAACTCCTGGAATTGTAGTCGCCGCAAATTACAACTGCCCTGGACAATTAGTGATTTCTGGAGATGTAGAAGCAATTAATTTAGCTTGCGAAGCTATGAAAGAAGCTGGTGCAAGACGCGCATTGGTATTACCCGTTGGCGGAGCTTTTCACAGCCCTTTAATGGAACCTGCCAGAGAAGAATTAGCCGCTGCAATTGAAAACACAAACTTTGCAATTCCTGCTTGTCCTATCTATCAGAATGTGAGCACTACAGCTATTACAAATCCTTCAGAAATAAAGAAAAACTTAGTATCCCAATTAACCGCTCCTGTAAAATGGACGCAGAGTATGCAACAAATGATTACCGATGGAGCGACTACTTTTATTGAAGTAGGTCCTGGAAATGTATTGCAAGGATTGATGCGGAAAATTGACAGAAGTGTCACTACTGAAAAAGCAGAATTAAAATAATCTGACCTCCTATGTTTTTTATAGACCTAACAGGTTTTGAAAACCTGTTAGGTCTATAAATATAATTTTAAATTTATACAGTAAAACTTATTTTAAATTCCTAATTTTTTGTTCCCATCGCCAAGAAGATAATAAGGAATCTTCCATAGATTTTTCAGATTTCCAACCCAACACTTCATTTGCCTTTTTGGTATCTGCATAGACTGAGATTACATCGCCTGCACGCCTGTCTACAATTTTGTAATTCAATTTTTGTTCTGTTACTTTTTCAAAAGCTTTCACTACTTCTAACACAGAACTTCCTCTTCCTGTTCCAATATTGAAAACCTCAAAATTTGAATCTCCTTCATTACCTAATAAACGTTGCATCGCTACCACATGTGCTTTGGCCAAATCTACAACGTGAATATAATCACGAATACAAGAACCATCTGGCGTTGAATAATCGTCTCCAAAAACCGAAAGCTCTTCTCTTAACCCTACAGCAGTTTGCGTAATAAATGGAATTAAATTTTGTGGTACTCCAAGCGGTAATTCTCCAATTTCTGTAGAATCATGAGCTCCTATCGGGTTAAAATAACGTAATGCTATAGACTTTAAATTAGTTACCGAACAGGTATCTTGAATAATTTCTTCACTTATTTGTTTGGTGTTTCCGTAAGGAGAAGTTGCTTTTTTTACGGGTGCAGATTCATTAATTGGCAATGAATCTGGCTCACCATAAACCGTACAAGAAGAACTGAAAATAAAATTATTAATCTCATTTTTTTTACACTCTTGTAATAAATAAATTAGTGTGTTTAAATTGTTTTCATAATATAATAACGGATTTTCAACACTTTCACCAACTGCTTTACTCGCAGCAAAATGAATGATCCCAGAAATATCTTGATACTTTTTAAAAAAGCTTTCGACTTCTAATTTGTTCCGTAATTCTAATTTTTCGAAAAGTGGTTTTTTGTTGGTAATGTTAGTTATCCCTTTAATTACTTCCAAAGAAGAATTAGAAAGATTATCTATTATTACAACTTCATAACCTGAATTCTGAAGTTCAACCACCGTGTGAGAACCTATATACCCTAATCCTCCTGTTACCAAGATTTTACTCATATGTTCTGCCCAAAATCTGGGTTGTTTTATTATTTGTTAATGAAATTTTTTATGGTTGTAGTGATAAACTCAATTTGCTCATCATCCAACTCGGTATGCATTGGTAGCGAAATCACTTCTTTCACTAATTGATTGGTTACTTTAAAGTTTTCTTCCTTATATCTTTCATCTAAATATGCTTTCTGAAGGTGCAGCGGAATAGGATAATACACACCACAAGGAATTCCGTTTTCATTTAAATGAGCTACCAAAGCATCTCTATCTGAATTCACAATTTTCAAAGTATATTGATGATATACATGGCAATCACAATTTTCTTTATTAGAATCATTTTCATCACAAAAACAAGTTGGAGTTATAATATTCACTTCCCCTTCAAAAGCTTTAGTATATTTTGCTGCTGCTGTTCGTCTTGCGTTATTATATAAATCTAAATTAGGAAGTTTTACTCTTAAAATGGTTGCTTGAATAGAATCTAACCTAGAGTTTACTCCCACTACATCATGATGGTAACGCTCATACATTCCGTGATTTACAATACCTCTAATTATATGAGCCAACTCATCATCATTGGTGAAAATTGCTCCTCCATCTCCATAACACCCTAAGTTTTTAGAAGGGAAAAACGATGTTGAAGCTACATGACCAATGCCTCCTGTTTTCTTTTTCGAACCATCTTTAGAAGTATAATACCCTCCAATTCCTTGAGCGTTGTCTTCAATTACATATAGATCATGTTGGTTTGCTAGTTCCATAATTTCATCCATATTGGCAGCTAGACCAAACAAATGAACTGGAACAATCGCTTTTGTTTTAGGAGTGATTGCATTTTTAATGGCATCCACATCTATATTAAAAGTAACTGGATCCACATCTACCAAAACCGGAGTTAGCCCTAACAAGGCAATTACTTCAACAGTTGCCGCAAAAGTAAAATCTGCAGTAATCACCTCATCTCCTGGCTTTAATCCCAAGCCCATCATTGCAATTTGCAAAGCATCGGTCCCGTTAGCACAAGGAATTACATTCTTAACATCAAGGTATTCTTCTAATTCTTTCTGAAATTGATGTACCTCTGGGCCATTAATAAAAGCCGCTGATTCTATAACATCTATTACAGATTGATTTACTTTTTCTTTTATGTTTTCATACTGACCCTTTAGGTCTACCATTTGAATTTTTTTCATAATAATGCCCGAGCAGCCGGGTAACTTTTTAATATCTACATTGACATTTTAAAAAAGTAGATATTTATTCTAGTAAAAACCAAAATTACAAAATTTGAAAATGACTAACAATGTAATTCCATAAAGAAGCGTATTTTAGCAACACAGTAATAATCTATGCACTTTATATATAACTTTTTAATTTACACTAGCTCTTTAGTAATTTGGATAAGTACATTTTTTAGTAAAAAAACGAACCTTTTCTTAGAGGGCAGAAAAGGTGTTTTTAAAACGCTCGCTAGTTCAATAAAACCCGAAGATAAAACCATTTGGTTTCATTGCGCTTCTCTTGGTGAGTTTGAGCAAGGTGTTCCTTTAATGGAAGGATTAAAAAATAAACACCCAAAATTTAAGCTGGTAGTGACTTTTTTCTCACCCTCAGGTTACGAGATAAAAAAGAACGATCCAATTGCAGATGTAATTGTGTATTTACCGCTAGACACCCCTAGTAATTCTAAAAAATTTATACAATTAGTTCATCCTACATTGGCTATTTTTATAAAGTATGAATTCTGGCCTAATTATTTATTTCAACTGAAAAAGAACGCTATAAAAACGGTTCTAATTTCTGGATTGTTTCGAGAGAACCAATTATTTTTTAAATCGTATGGTGAGTTTATGCGAAAGGCTCTAAAAAGCTTTGATCACTTTTTTGTACAAGATAAATCTTCAGAAAAATTATTACAGCAGATTAATTTCAACAATATAACAGTTAGTGGAGATACTCGTTTTGATAGAGTTGCAAATCAATTAAACCAAGACAATAGCTTAGATTTTATATCTGATTTTAAACAAGATTCTCTTTGTATTGTCTGCGGAAGTACATGGCCAGAAGATGAGCAAGTGCTTTTAGAGTATATGAATACTGCTTCAGATAAGGTGAAATTTATTATTGCTCCTCATAAAATTGAAGCTTCTAAAATTGATGCCTTCAGAAAAAACACCCAAAAGAAAGTCGTGCTGTTTTCAGAAAAAGGAAATAAAAGCCTTTCTGAATATTCAGTTTTAATAGTTGACAGCATAGGTTTATTGACAAAAATTTACAGCTATGCTGATGTGGCTTATGTTGGTGGAGCAATGGGAAAAACAGGATTGCATAATATTTTAGAGCCTATTACTTTTGGAGTTCCGATTGTGATTGGGCAGAATTTTAAGAAATTTCCGGAAGCAGAAACATTATTAGAACTGAAGGGTCTTTTTACAGTTAGTAATTCAACCGAGTGTTCTCAAATTCTAACTAAATTGATTGATGATGAAGATTTCAGAAAATCTACAGGAAACATTGCCAAAGGGTATGCAAAAAGTAATATTGGAGCAACTGAGGAAATTGTAAATTATATTGATTCCTTAAAAATTTAGCTCAAGTTTTTAATCTGCCCTTTCAACTCTTCCATAGATTGCTGTAATTGTTTTAACAATCCACTCTCAGAAGGCTCATCTACACCAAAACTAAGCTTGCTATTTACTTGCCATAATTCTTGAATTTCACTTACTTCAACATCTATTGGAAGGTAATCAGTATTTAAAGAAATGAGTCTTAGTTTAGAAGGGTCTGATAGTTTCTGAAGTTTCTTTACCAAAACAGAATCATGCAATACAACAATATATATTTTGCTATCTGATGCTTCTGAAACATTTGGAACAGACCGACCCAATACCCAGTCATTAGGACGAATATTAGGCAACATACTATCTCCTTCTACTTGAAAACCACGATAGGTAGCGTTTCTAAATTGAGGCAATGGTAAATTAAAAACCGGAAGGGTTTGATACCAATCTACATCTTGAATATTATGTGGATAGCCTGCAGCTGCTTTCTGATTTACAAATAAAATTGCATCTTCATTATTTTCATTGATAGTGATTACTTTCGGACTTACACCACCATTATTTGAAGACACATATTGCTCAAAACTTTCTCCAAACAACCATAATGGATTTATTTGAAATTGTTTTAAAAGTTGCATCACAGCTTTACCTGGAATTTTTGTTTTTCCTCGTTCTATATCAACAGTAGTCGTTCCAACATCTAGTATTTTAGCAAAAGATTGTTGTGTATGACGCTGCTCTTCTCTTACTTTTTTAAATCGTTTTGCTTGTATAGATAGCTTTTTGTCCATTTCCAAATATACAATTTATTGGAATATTTCCAATTTTATATTGGATTTATTCCAATTTTTATTAAACGGAAATTTTGGTAAAAAAAATAGTCTTTCAGTAATACCGAAAGACTATTTTAATGGAGAATATTAAAATTCTATTTTTCTACTATGATAAATTCAGATCGTCTGTTAAGTTGGTGCATTTCTTCAGTACAATCAATATCATTTACACATGCATTAACCAATTGGGTTTCCCCATATCCCTTACCTGTTAACCTATTGGCGGATATTCCTCCTTTTTCAATAATATATTTTAAAGTAGCTGTATTTCTTCGTTGTGATAATTTAATATTATAATCATCATTAGCACGACTATCTGTATGTGACCTAACGTCTATTTTTAATGCTGGGTATTGGCTCATTGCAGCAATAACTTTTTGCAGTTCAATTTCTGCATCTGCTCTTATAAAAGATTTATCTAAGTCAAAATAAACTGGGTTTAAATCTAATATTTTATTTAAATCTGCCCCTAATACTATTGGAAAATTAGGGTTTAAATACAATGTTTTGTTTATCTGAGCTGAAAATTCACTGCTAGTTACAAATGAAGTCTCATCTGGGCTATAATTAACCTTGTTCGCTCTTACTGCGTATGCACGAGCACAATGTATGGCATCAAAGTTAAATTCACCTTCCGTAGAGGAAACTGTTTCAGAAAGAATGTTGTTTTCACTGTCTAACAAGACCACTTTCGCACTAGGAACTATTTGATCATTTTCTTTATTTCTAACGGTTCCACTTAATAACTGAACACAACTTTTAATAGGTGCTTCAACCTGCCTGAAACTATAAATATCATCACTTCCCATTCCTCCCTCTCTATTTGATGCAAAATATCCTAATCCTGAAGTAGAGTTGATAATAAAAGTAAAATCGTCAACGGGGCTATTTACTGGCTCACCAACATTGTATCCTTCACCATAAGTTCCATCTTCATTTTGTTCTACAACATACACATCTAACCCCCCTAACCCTGGATGCCCATCTGAAGAAAAATACAAATTTCCATTTGTTGCAATAAAAGGAAAGGTTTCTCTTCCCTCCGTATTAATAATATCTCCTAAAGATTCGGGAGTTCCAAAACCATCTTCTTCGATACTTACTTTGTATAAATCTGAAAGTCCTTTTCCTCCTGGCATATCAGATGCAAAATACAATGTATTTTCATCTGGACTCAATGTTGGATGTGCAACAGCATATTCATCGCTATTAAAAGGTAACTCCACTGCTTTCAACCATTTACCATCTATTTTTTCAGAACGATATAGTTTTAACAGGTTAGTTCCTTCAGTATTTTCTTTATAATTTTTATTTGTATAGTTATTTCTTGTAAAATATATGGTATTCCCATCTTTGGTAATTACCGCAGTTGATTCGTGAAATTTTGTGTTTATGTTTTTTGAAAAACTAGTAACACTTCCTTTTTCATCACTCTGATTCATCACATATAAATCTAAAAAAGGTTGATTGTTCCATTCGTGTATTATTTTAGATACATTCCTTTTTTCACGACTTGAAGTAAAAACCAAATTTCCTAAATAAAAACTTGGTGCAAAGTCTGATCTTTCAGAGTTAATCTCCAAAGCAGATAATTCAAAGCGTCCAGATTGCATTTCAATAAGTGACAAGTAGTTTTTTTCTTCATTAAAATAGGTTGCACGACTATCTGTAGGGTTTACAGTATAAAATTCATCCATAATTTTATCTGCTGCTGCATATTGCTTTAAACTTTTCAGAGATTGTGCATACCTAAAATAATATTCTGTATCGATACTATCTTTATAACTTTCAATCAAAAGTCCATACCATTTTGCTGCATCATTTAACTCTGCCGTAAAGTAATAGGAATCTCCCAATTTTTGATATAAATCTTGAGATTGATATCCATTTTCAATTACTTTTAGATAAATATCTCTTGAATTGACAAAAGCATATTTGTCAAAATCATCGTTCCCTTTCTGAATATTTTTCTCTTGTGAAGAAGCTGAAATTGTTACTAAAAACATAACAATAAATAATTGTAGTATCTGTTTCATTTTTTTGTTTATTTATTGGTGTTTAGAAAAATCTTGGGCTTAACAACCTACCTTGTTGTTTTTTAAATAACTCAAAGCGTAAGAAAAACTCATAAGAACCATCATTATATTGTTTTAATTCTGTTGTTTCTGCATCATAAGCAAAACCTAACATTAATTGGTCTGTTAATTGAAAACCAACCATTGCACTCACAGCAGCACTCCATCTGTAGGCGACTCCTAGGCTAAGTTTTTCTTTAATTAAAAAATTAGCTGACAAATCAACTTGCAATGGTGAACCTGCTACCATTTTAGTTAATAAAGATGGTTTAAACAATAAGTCCTCATTTAAATCAAAAGTGTAGCCCGTCATTAAATAATAATTCACTCGTTCTTTTGCTGTCGCACTTGAATTATTACTATTTGATGATTCATCAAAATGTTCTGTTTCTAATATATTGGGAGCACTAAATCCTAAATAAAATTTATTTGAATAATAGTATGCTCCTGCTCCAAATTGAGGTGAAAACTTATTATCTATAAATATTTCAGCTGACCCATCACCTGGATTATAAGGTCCTGTATTAGCTTTATTGCTATCTATATCTAATAAATGACCTCCTCCTTTTACACCAAAAGCTAGTTGTCCTTTTTCTGAAATATCGATTGTATAGCTAAAACTAATATCGAAATATGTTTCTCTCGAAATAAATATTTCATCATTAGTAACATTAACCCCAATTCCAACATGGTTTCCAATAGGTGAATGTGCAGATACAGTAAAGGTTCTTGGAGCTCCTTCTAAACCAACCCACTGACTCCTGTATAATCCTACAAAACTAAAGACATCTCTGGATCCCGCATAAGCTGGGTTAATACTCATAGGATTATACATATACTGTGTATATTGCGCATCTTGCTGTGCAAAAGAAATATTTGTATAAAATCCTAAAAGAAATAGAACTAAAACGGTTCTGTAAATATTTTTCATAAGTTTAATATTAGTCCTATCGGGCATAAGCCCGATAGGTATTTATTTTATCTTCTGTTAATGTATAATGGTCCTGCTAATCGTTTGTTTTCTCCATTACTATTTACATAATTAATAATGTAATAATAAGTACCTACAGGAAGTTTTTTTCCTTTATCTATAGTTGTTCTTCCTTCAGAAATTCCTCTAAAGAACTTGTTGCTAACGCCATATCCTTCAACTCCAAAGACTTTAACTCCCCATCTATTATATATTTCAACAGTATTATTTGGGTAGTTTTGCAAGCCATTAATAACAAACACATCATTCAATCCATCACCGTTCGGAGTCATAATATCAAAGATATTTAATCCATCTTCAGCATCAGGGTCATCGTTATTAACTTCATCATAATCTGGGATATCATTATCATTCACATCAGATATTTCGTCGCCATTAGGTATTCCGTCACCATCACAATCCAGACCTAACCATTCATCAGTTACACCTATAACTTCTTGGTTTTCATAATCAATTTCTTGGCTATCAAAATCATAATCACAAGAGTCTAATGGATCTGTACCATCTTCAACTTCTTGTTCGTTTGAAACTCCATCGCCATCACAATCTGTCTCATTCCAACCTTCTGAAGGAGGAAGTGATTGACTTGAAATTTCAAAATCACAAAAATCTAATGGGTCTGTTCCATCTTCAATTTCATCTCCATTAGTTACTCCATCACCATCACAATCTGCATCTAACCATTCTTGACTTGGCAATACTGTTTGACTAGATGGTATAAAATCACACATGTCTAATGGGTCGGTACCATCTTCAATTTCATCGCCATTAGTTACTCCATCTCCATCACAATCTGCATCTAACCATTCTTGAGAAGGGTTTACTGTTTGACTAAATATTACAAAATCACACATGTCTAATGGGTCGGTACCATCAATAAGCTCATCGCCATTAGTCACTCCATCGCCATCACAGTCTAATGCTTCCCATTCAGGAGTTTGTGGAACTGTTGCATTTTCTAACATAAAATCACAAGGATCAGTTGGATCCGTACCGTCTATTACTTCATCACCATTAGTTACGCCATCTCCATCGCAATCACCATCAATCCATTCTTGACTTGGCGGTAAAGTTTGATTGGCTACTATTAAATCACATCCATCCAATGGATCTGTACCATCAATAACTTCTTGTTCGTTACTCACGCCATCTCCATCACAATCTGCATCTAACCATTCTTGACTTGGTGTAGTATCTTGACTTGCTAGTA
>JAUVAS010000049.1 GCA_030591585.1 Flavobacterium sp.
ACTGCGAATGCTAAGTAAAAATACAATTCTGAAAGCAATTCACAACTCTCTATTATAGTCATTGTAACAGCTGCCAACTGCGAATGCTAAGTAAAAATACAATTCTGAAAGCAATTCACAACTTACCTGAGTTTGTGCCTTTTTAATGTTCTACTGCGAATGCTAAGTAAAAATACAATTCTGAAAGCAATTCACAACCTTAATGTCTTTAAATATTTCTTTCATAAAACTGCGAATGCTAAGTAAAAATACAATTCTGAAAGCAATTCACAACACACTTGCTGAAATGGCTCTATCTGCTTTAACTGCGAATGCTAAGTAAAAATACAATTCTGAAAGCAATTCACAACCTCTTCCTCACCATCTAGCTCTATGAATAAACTGCGAATGCTAAGTAAAAATACAATTCTGAAAGCAATTCACAACTGTGATAAATTATCGGTTGTGTTAGCTTCTACTGCGAATGCTAAGTAAAAGTAGGATATGTTTGTGGATAGGCAATAGCATTGAGTAAATAATTTATTATAATCTAAGGTTAAATAAACATAACAAATTAATTTTTTAAAATTGTGTAATGACGTAAGAGATCACTTCGGTCATAGATCCCTCGTGAATACAGTTATTTATTTAGGTTTTTTTCTTTTGTCTCCACACCCTTTATATATAGACCTTTGCAGTTGTTAATTCGGGTAAGTGTAAAACCCCTTTTCAACTTAGGGTTTTTCCCCTTTTTTCACTAATTCGTAAGAAAACACTTGCAAATTTCAACTATTTGTTTTAGATTTGGATAACCTAATATCGCAAATGCGGTATTTTTTTGGCTTTATACTCCCCCCTTTTTAGGCCATTAAATTTTAATATGTAATCCACAAAATGCTTATTTAAAATTTAAGAAACCCAAATTTATTTACGATTCCCACAGATCGTCATGATACACTTAAGTGTAAAATGTCGACAAACACTTGAGTTATTTTTTATTAACAGATGCTAGTGTGGTATTGCTTGTTGTAATCTCCCCCCTACATAGGTGTCATAAATTTAAACATTATGGCTAGAAATAATAGCTTTATTAAATTGGAAGGAACTCTAGATGGGTTAACCTTTTACGAAAAAGACGGTGTTAATTATGTGAAAACAAAAAGTAGCATAAGTAAAAGCCGAATAGAAAATGATCCCGCCTTTAGGCGTACCCGTGAGAATATGCGGGAGTTTGGAGCTTCGGCAAAAGTAGGCAAGGCTTTGCGTACTGCCTTTGGCTCTGTGGTTAAACTTATGGGAGATACTTATGTATCTGCACGAATCACCAGAATTATGAAACGTATTAACAGTAACGGTGCTGGAATACGTGGAGAACGTGATTTTGATATCTTGGCAAATTCAGACCTACTAAAAGGCTTTGAGTTTAATGAAACAGATCCTTTAAGTACTCAGTTTTTTGCGCCCTATGGCAGCCCTACTTTAGATGCAAATAGAGATATTATCACATGGGCAATCCCAGACTTTGATATCGACTCTTTTATTACTAAACCCGAAGGCGCTACGCATTGCAGATTAGTGCTTGCCGCAGGAATGTTGAGTAATTATGAGTATGAAGCAGTACTGAATAGCTATGAACCTGTAGATGAAGATGAAAATGCCCTTGGAGGTACAGACTATAGTGCAGATATTCCCTTAGTAGGGATGGTAGGTGCTGAAACCAGACTTACTGTTGATTTGGGTATTGGAGCCCCTGTGGTGGGAACTACTGCGGTTATTGCTTCGATAGGGATAGTGTTTTACCAAGAGATTAACGGGCAGCTTTATGAGCTTGCCTCTGGTAATGCAATGCGAATTGCTACTGTGGGGTAGTATGAGGATTGTTTTATTGTTTTTTATGAACTCCTTTGTTTTTGTGGACAGGGGAGTTTTTTAGTTGGTGAGTGGTTAGTAGTGAGAGTTGAATAGTGATTCCGGTTGTTTTATGAGGTGCTGTGTCGAGCACGGTATGACAGGGTAGGTAGTAAATTTATTCTGTACTAAAAGGTTCGCTTCGTAATTCTCATTTAGGTTTAATGGCTAATAGAATGTTTTTACAAGAAGCATTTTCGCAACGAAGTAATCTCGCTGTTAATAAGAATCCGTTACTAATTACGACTCACTACTCTCACGATTGACTAACTTACAAACAACAAAACAGTAAGCCCCTAATTAAAATTGGCTCCCCTCTTTTTAAATTAGTAACGGTAAAAAAAACGATTAGATAATACACCAAAAATGACGACCCCAATATTTTTTCTTCAATATGAGGGTACTCAATCTGCAACTTGCGGGAGCTCCTTCCTTTTAATTTCTTTATCAAATAGCTCAAACTTAATGACGGACGATATTCGATGTGCATATGAATATGGTCTTTTGAAACTACTCCTTTTAATATGAATACGTCTTCAGATTCACATATTTGAACCAAAATTGTCCTACAACGAATTTGAATATCTCCTTATAATACTGAATACCTATACTTTGTACTCCAAACTATATGGGCTGTCAATCGCGAAATGCTGTGATCATTTACTCTTTGTTCTTACATAAACCAAAGATAGTCTTTTTAGAAGCTGAAAGAGAAATGCACTAAAGTACATAGTTTTAACTATTTTTGTGACCAATAAATACATTAAATGCTTTATAAAAGATACCCACCTTCGCGGGCATAGTATGAAAAGAACCTACAGCCAACATTGGAAAGACTACGAATTAATAGATGCTGGTAATAATAAAAAACTAGAGCGTTGGGGAACTATCACAACCATACGTCCCGATAGAAATGCTTACTTCACTCCTATTCTTTCTGAAAAGGAATGGCAACAAAAAGCACAGTATGAGTTTATTGAAAAAACCACTAACACAGGAATATGGCAATCGCTAAAAAAAGAGTTTCCTCTTTCTGAAAACAAAGAAGCTGCCAATTGGCAAATCGAATATAAAAACTCTATTTTCAACCTAAAGCTTACCAAATTCAAACACCTTGGCATTTTCCCAGAGCAACAAACCAACTGGGATTTTATTAAAAGTAATCTTAAAAAAGGAGACCGATTTTTAAACCTCTTTGCATATACAGGTGGCGCATCGTTAATTGCCAATAGTGTTGGCGCAGATGTTTTTCATTGTGATTCGGTTAAGCAAGTAATTACCTGGTCAAAACTGAATATGGAAAGCTCCAAGCAAGAAGGAATTCATTGGATATTGGACGATGCTTTAAAATTTGCCTCAAAAGAAGTGAAAAGAGGAAAAAAATATGAAGGTATTATTATGGATCCACCTGCCTTTGGAATTGGAGCCAAGAAAGAACGCTGGAAAATTGAAACCAAATTCCCTGAGTTGGTACAGGTTGCAAGTGAGTTACTAAGCGATAAAGGGTTTTTAATCATCAATACCTATTCCCCAAAATTAAAAGAAGAAGTAATACGGAGTACTGTTCAAAAATACTTCCCAAAGAAAAATATTGAAATCAAGAAGCTATCCATAAAAACTACTTCTGGAAAAATATTGGAATATGGAGAGTTGACAAGGGTTAGTTAGTTTTCAGAAGGTAGTTTTCTTCATTTCAACAGGCTTGGTAGGTTTTTAGTTTTTCTTAATTCAAAAATCAACAATCGTTAATCTTCAATCCTTTTTTCCGCAGAATTTACAGATATTTATATCATACCAATTATTGAATATTCGTTAAATTAGTGTCTCCAAAAACCATTATCTTCGTATAAAATAAAATAGATTCCTGCTGAAGTTTATATTGAGCGGAGTCGAAATGCAGGAAATAAACATGAAAGCAGCCTCACTCAAAGAAGTTAAAACCGAACTCAGTCATAAGTCACCTCAAGAGTTAATGGAGTTATGCCTTAGACTTTCTCGTTTTAAAAAGGAAAACAAAGAATTGTTGACCTACTTACTCTTTGAATATTCAGATGAAGAAGGATACATAAAAAGCATCAAATCGGCAATGGATTTAGAGTTTGAAGCCATTAACACTGACAGTTATTTTTATATGCGAAAAAGCATCCGGAAGATCTTGAGGCTCATTAAAAAGTTTATTCGGTATTCTCAAAATAAAGAAACCGAAGTGGAACTGTTACTATACTTTTGTAAAAGGCTAAAAGATTTTGAACCTTCCATTACCAAAAGTAAAGCCCTTGTGAATCTATACAATAGAAACATTGATTTTATAAAGAAAAAAACAGGGATGCTTCATGAAGATTTACAGTATGATTATCAATTAGAAATAGAAGAACTCGAATAATAAATCTTTGATGGTGTCATTTCGACTCCGCTCAATGACCAGTTAATTAATAATAAATAATAACATAATGATCACCATATACCACAACCCAAGATGCAGCAAATCCAGAGGCTGTAATGTAATGCTAGAAGATTTAGGAAAAGATGTAAAAGTTATCAATTACACGAAAGAACTTTTTACAGAAACTACTTTAAAAGAAGTCATCGATTTACTAAAAATTAAGCCTATTGAATTGGTTCGGAAAAACGAACAAGAATGGAAAGATCATTATAAAGACAAAAAAATGAATGATACTGAAGTGATTAAAGCCATGGTAAGCTATCCTAAGCTAATTCAACGCCCTATTGTTGTAAACGGTAACAAGGCTGTTATTGGGAGACCTTTGGAGGCGGTGCAGGAAATATTGTAGTTCAAAATCATAAGCAATAAAAAAGGGATGTAATTTAATTACATCCCTTTTTTATTATAATTTGAAAGCTATTCTTAAGCTTCTGTATTTTTCTTTGCTTCACGATTTAATTTCCAACGCTCTAATAAAGAACCGCCAATCCAATAAGGAAGTATAGACACTAAAAATATCATTAACCAAAAACCAATAGTTACAATGGTCATAAATGCTAAAAATCCTAAATACTGACTAAAATCAAACATAATACATCGTGTTTTTAATGATGTGCCAAATATACTATGCTTTTTTCAAAATAAACAAGAAATGATTTAATTTATTAACAGGAATTAAACAATTATAATCTTGAGAAAAATTAGTGTTTTCTGTACCTTTGCAATACCTTTTACTCTTTTTATTTAACATATAATAAACAAGACGTTTACGGTATAATTCTTCAAAATAAACATTATGGACTACAGAATTGAAAAAGACACGTTAGGCGAGGTAAAAGTACCTGCCGACAAACTTTGGGGTGCTCAAACAGAGCGTTCTCGCAATAATTTTAAAATTGGAGTTGCAGCCTCCATGCCTTTAGAAATTGTTTATGGCTTTGCCTACTTAAAAAAGTCTGCCGCATACAGTAACTGCGAACTAGGAGTTCTTTCAGAAGAAAAAAGAGATTTAATCGCTGCGGTTTGTGATGAAATTTTAACTGGAATGCACGATGATCAGTTTCCTTTGGTAATCTGGCAAACAGGAAGTGGCACCCAAAGCAACATGAATTTAAATGAAGTAATTGCAAATCGTGCCCACCAATTAGCAGGAAAAACAATTGGAGAAGGAGAAAAAACATTAACACCTAACGATGATGTAAACAAATCTCAATCTTCTAATGACACCTTCCCTACGGGAATGCACATTGCTTCGTATAAGAAATTAATCGAAGTAACTATTCCTGGAGTGAGACAATTACAAGCTTCATTGGTAAATAAAGCAACTGATTTTAAAGATGTGGTAAAAATTGGACGTACTCATTTAATGGATGCTACTCCCCTAACCCTCGGACAAGAATTTAGTGGTTATGCTTCTCAACTTAAACACGGTATCAAAGCTTTAGAAAACACACTTGCTCATCTATCTGAATTAGCATTAGGAGGAACCGCCGTAGGAACAGGAATCAACACCCCAAAAGGGTATGCAGAAAATGTTGCAGGTTATATTGCAAAATTTACAGACCTACCCTTTATTACTGCTGAAAATAAATTTGAAGCCTTAGCTGCTCACGATGCCATTGTAGAATCTCATGGAGCTTTAAAACAAATTGCTGTTTCATTAAATAAAATTGCAAATGACATACGATTATTAGCTAGTGGACCTCGTAGTGGAATTGGCGAAATCACCATTCCTGCCAACGAGCCTGGTTCTTCTATTATGCCAGGAAAAGTAAACCCAACACAAGCAGAAGCAATAACTATGGTTTGTGCGCAAGTAATAGGTAACGACATGGCAATTGCTGTTGGAGGGATGCAAGGACATTATGAATTAAATGTATTTAAACCCGTAATGGCTGCTAACTTTTTGCAATCCGCACAACTCATAGGTGATGCATGTGTCTCTTTTGAAGTTAATTGTGTTGCAGGTATAGAACCGAATCTAGAAGTAATTAAAACACAATTAAACAACTCACTAATGTTAGTAACAGCACTTAATACAAAAATTGGGTATTATAAAGCTGCCGAAATAGCTAATACAGCTCATAAAAATGGAACTACTCTTAAAGTAGAAGCAGTAAGGTTAGGGTATTTAACCGAAAAAGAATTTGATGCATGGGTGAAACCTGAAGAAATGGTTGGAGAGAAATAAACCTAATTCCACACCAAAATTTTAAAAGACTGTCTTTCACGACAGTCTTTTTTTTCGCTATTTTATCGTTTAAATGCGTTTTTATTAGTTTAAGTGTAATTAATTTGTATATTGGACTACCCAAATGATTAAACTTACTTATTATGAGACAACAATTATTGCCCCTGCTTTTGTGTGTTTTTACCACTTTTTCTGTATGGAGTTCGGCTCCAATAAATACAGAAAACGCTAAGCAATATTACTTACTAAATACTGATAATGTTTTAGTTACAGACTTCAATAGCGCTGTTAACTGGTTAAATACATACAATATAAACAGTATAGATGATTATCAAATTTCAAACATTACTAATCAGGTATTTTATTATAATTCAGAAAAACTAATAACTGGAGGGATTTCATCTTCATCAGTATTTTCCTACAATTTAATTGATTCTGAAAATCTATCAACTGCAACAAATGTTCCTACGTTACATATAAATCCAAATTTATTTAACCAAGGATTATTTTATGGATTTGCACTTACATTAATTTTACTAAATTTAGTTTGCTTCTTTATTTTCGATGAAAAATTGTTTGTGGCTTTTGGAGCAACTTTTGCAGCATTAACAACATTGCTATTCTTTACAGAAGGATTGTTTTCGTTAATTGGCTTAGGAGTTGTGATTCAACCTGAAATTATACAATCTACCCTCCTATTATTTACAATAGGCTTAAGTGCATATTTCGCATCAGAATACCTTACTGTAAAAGACTTATATCCAAAATTACACCATATAACGATACCATTATTTGCTATATCAACGCTATTGGTAGGTTTAGCTTGGATTACCAATGATTTATTTATAACAAACATTGCTAATTCTATATCAATTGGATTAATAAGTGTTTACTTTTTAGTTGGGGTGTTGCTTTTCAGTAGTAAGAATTACGCTAAATTTTATGTAATTGCTTCGTGTATCCCTTTATTATTTTTTATCGACTTTTTTGCACTTCAGAATTTTGGAATAAATTTCTTATTTACTGAAGCTGTACACTTAAAAATAGCAGTATTGTTTGAAACCTTATTGCTTTCGTATGCTATTTTGTATAGGATGCAAGCCGTGAAAGAAGAAGGCGTATTAAGACAAACCGAAATGAGAATTTTCCTTAAAAGACAAGATGTTATGAGTAGAATTAAAGTAGAAGAAATGATAGAGGACATCTATCTAGAGAACTTGATTATGCAATACGATTTAGATGGGTTTGAAATTAAATTACTTCAGTATATTTCTGAAGGAAAAGCAAATCCTAAAATTGCACGTAAACTAAAAATCACGGAAAGTGAGCTTAGTGAATACACTAAAGAGTTATATCAAAAACTTGAAATTAGTGAGCAAATTAAAGAAGACCACAGAATGGTTGATAATCAACCCGATTTTATATACAACTAATTAAATTACTATATCCCCACAAAAACTAAAGGATACGTCTTAAAAAGCTTATCCTTTTTTTGTGTAATACTTTTTATAACTGAAAAACGCTACTGTACTAAGCAATAGTACAAATCCAGTAAAATACCATACAAAGGTTGGTGTTACAGGCGTATCTCCACTTGCATACGAATGCAGACCAGAAAGGTAGAAATTAACTCCAAAATAAGTCATCATAATAGACGCATAGGCAATTACTGCTGCAAAGTTAAAGCCCCATTTTCCACGCAATCCTGGTACTAATCTCATGTGTACTACAAAAGCATAAATCATAATACTAATCAATGCCCAAGTTTCTTTTGGATCCCAACCCCAATAACGCCCCCAACTTTCATTGGCCCATTGTCCTCCTAAAAAGTTTCCTATAGAAAGCATCACCAAGCCCACAGTTAAGGCCATTTCAGTAATGATGGAAAGTTCCTTGATATTTAGATCCATCTTTTTAAAGTTCTTCTTTGTAGTTAGTACCATTAAAAGTAATGATGTCAATCCTAATATCATTCCTAAGGTAAAAGGTCCATAACTAGCTACAATAACTGCCACATGAATCATTAGCCAATAACTATCCAATACGGGCTGTAAATTTGAAATTGAAGGATCAATCCAGTTTTCGTGTGCCACCCATAAAATAATAGCTGCCACAAAAGCGGTGGATGCAATGGTTAAATTACTTTTTCTGCCAAGGGTTAAGCCAAAAAGAACCGTTGCCCATCCTACATAGATAATAGATTCGTATGCATTACTCCAAGGCGCATGACCACTTATATACCATCGAGCAATAAGCCCTAGTGTAAGCATGATAAAGAAGATCCAAATGGAACCTTTAAAAAACTTTATAATCGTATTAATTACTTTATTCTCATTGAATATCTGAATAATAATAAACACAAACATTATCATTCCGAACATTGCAAAATAGGTATACAAACGATTAAAAATATCTACCTCATTATATAATACTTCTGTTTTTATTTTTCTTTCTGAAGGGTTTACAGCAGCTCCATACTCGCTTTGAAACTTTTTAATTCCCTTTAATATAAGATCTGCATTCGCATACTCTCCCGTTTTTCTAGCTTCGCGTAAATTTTCAAAATAATACGGCAATAAGCTTCTAACTACGGTTGAATCTTTTCCTTTAAAATTTACTTCTCCTAATTCTGGATAAGAAACCCATCTATTATTAGGATCGTCTGGCACCGGGAATATTTTAAAAATACCTCCGCTTAACGTTTGATTTAGCAAGTAGAAATTTTCATAGGCTTTCATAAAGTCCTTCTGAAACTGATTTTTATTTGTGGTTTTTGACGCTTCTTCAATATAAGGTCCTAATTTGTTATACCCCTCCTTATCTATTAAATCCATTAGGGAAAAATGCGTTGCATCTTTTGAAACTCCAATAATCTCTCGAATACTATCGTTCCCTCTTTTTAGAGTCATAATAGGAACTTCCATCCATAACCGTGGAAACTCCATCATTGAAACAAATACCTGATTCGCATTTAAACTCTCGTAACTATTCTTTCTACTAATTTTCCGAAGCAATTCACTAGCAAAAGTATTTACAGGTTTCATACGTCCATTGTCTTGCAATACTAAATGTGCAAATTTTGCTGCGTGCTCTTTAGTTACACTATTAGCGAAGATGATAGAGTCTAACTGTTGTTTAGAGAATTCTGCTTTATGTGAACTTTCTTGTTGTGCTATTCCTGTAAATGACAGCATTAATATAAGAATTACTGTAACCGCAGCTTTCTTCTCTTTTACTTTTTTTAGCATCTTTTTTAAATCTGAAAAACGTGTTTTTTTATCAAATAAAATAGCGAGTAGCCCTAAGTATAGAAGTCCGTACCCTATATAAGTAATCCAAGTTCCCCAGAAATCATGATTTACAGAAAGAATAGTTCCTTTTTCATCTGGATCAAAACCAGATTGAAAAAACCGATAGCCCTGCTCATCCAAGATATTATTCATAAAAATCTCATAATTATAAAAATCTGCATCACTCCTATTTACCGTTACTTTACTTTTAAAAGCCGAATAGTTTTTCTGAGTCCCTGGATATTTATCAGCAATAAAATCGTTTAAAGTAATACTAAACGGAAGTGTATATTCTTTAGAACCATAGGATAAATAGACCTTTAAGCCTCCTACTTCGGTTGCTGCCGGGATTGCCATAATCCCTTTACCTCCAAGTATTTCGACAGTTTTCATTGCTCCTCCAGAAGACACCTCAACGATCAATGCGTCTTGATTGGTAGGTTCAGACTTAGGAGATTTAATTAATCCCGGTACACCTTTAATTACTTGATCTGGCAATACAAATGCCATATTTCCCATTTGGTAAAGCGATCGTAAATTCAATGTTTGTGTACTATCTGGATAAACACTTCCTTTAAGTTGATCTGCCATTCGCATAAACTGTCCCTCAAAAGGTGAAGAAATTGTGTATTCACCGTCTTTATACCCTAGGTTAATTGCGCCTTTGGTAGGTTGGTTAAATGCAAATAATATATTGTGAATATCTATTACTTCACCATCACCAATCCAGTGATTGTGTCTTTCGCCACCACTTGCTTCAACAATTGTTAAATAATCTTTTCCTTCGGCATCTTCAATAACCCCTTCTTTGGCATTGCTAATATATTTTAAGAACTTGATGCTTACCTCTTGTCCGTTATAGTCTGTATTAATTTCAAAATTATTTGATAATCTATCAGACATTCTAAGTTCTTTTGGCTTTACCGTTCTACGTTGCGGAACCCCATTAACTTCATAATCACCATCAATAAATGTAGTTAAATAGGTTTCTGAAGAAAGGAACGTATTTTCAGTAGCACCTTCTCGAATATGCATCGCTCCTTCAAAGCTAATGTAGCGTGTTACAAAGGCTCCAACAATAATTAATATAAAAGACAAATGCAGTAAAAGTGTTGCCCATTTTTCTTTTCTGAACAAACGATACTTTGAAATATTACCAACAAAATTAATAACAAACAAGCCCATAATCGCCTCGAACCACCAGGCATTGTATATAACTTCTCTGCTATAAGGTGTTGGTGAAGTATCTGAAGACGCATCTAAAAATGTTCCTGTTGCCATTGCTACGGCAAAAACAAGAAATAAAATAGAGGTAAGTCTAGTTGAAAATAGTATAGAAGCTCCTTTTTTTAGAAGTGACATAGTGTAGAATTAAGAAATGCAAATGTACTTAAATTTGTTGTCAAGAAGAGGAATCTTTTACCATTCGAAATCAATTTTAACTAAATCTTATAATACGTAGATAACGTATTGTAAAAAGGGTGTAAAATAAGATTATCTTAGGAGTGATCGATTTATTTTTTTGGTCGGTTTTTAAAAATTTCCATATTCATAAACGTACTCATATTACGCGCTCTATTTTTAGCAAGTTGTGCATTTTCTCCTTCAAATAGACTGTCTATGTTTTTAAACCAGAGATTGAGCCAAGTCCCAAAATGCAGTTCATTAATGGTATGATTAAATACATTATCTGCTCTCACATGGGCTTCTAAAGGGTTTCCTGAGTATTTTTTTACAAAGAATAAATTGGTTTCCCAAAAGTCAACTAGCAAGTCTAAATGCGTATCCCAATCTTTAATCATTTTGTTAAAAATAGGCCCTAACAACTTGTCTTCTCTAACCTCAGCATAAAAGGTATGGATGAGTTTTGAAATATCTTCTCTTGATTTTATATCGTGTTTCATTTTTTAATGTATTAATGCTTTAATGAATGTAAGGTATCATAATGCTCAATTTAAACACCATTCTCTCATTACAAACATTCATACCTTCTATTCTATCATTAATAATACAAAGGTATTGATTCTATTTGTCTTTGCGAACGCAGTGAAGCAATCTGTTTAAATTTATAGCAATACCTTAAGAGATTACTTCACTCGTTCCTCGTTCGTAAAGACACTAGTATTTAACCATTTTTACTATCTTCGCTCTATGATTACAACTGTTTTATTAGGAGCTGGAAATGTAGCAACACATCTGTATAAGGCGTTTGAAGCTTCAAGTCAGGTAACAGTAATTCAAGTATATAATCGAAGTGAAAAAGCGTTAGAATCTTTCCCTTCAAGCATTGAGAAGACAACTTCTTTAACTCATATAAAAGAAGCCGATTTATATATTATTGCCTTAGTCGACGATGCGATTTCTTCTTTTTCTGAAAGTTTACCTTTTTCAAATAAATTGGTAGTTCATACCTCTGGAAGTGTTGCAATGGAAGCTATTTCAGATAAAAACCGAAAGGGTATATTTTACCCCTTACAGACTTTCTCCAAAAATAGTGACGTTGATTTTTCTGAAATTCCTATTTGCATAGAAGCAGAAAAAATTGAGGATATGGTACTTCTTACTAAATTAGGAAGAACTATTTCAACTAAAGTGCAAGAAATCTCTTCTAAAGAACGAGCTCAGCTACACCTTTCGGCAGTATTTGTAAATAATTTCTCAAATTTTATGTATCAAATTGGAAGTGATTTGCTTTCAAAAAAATCCCTGTCCTTCGATTTACTAAAACCCTTAATTAAAGAAACCGCAAATAAAATAGAGACCTTAACTCCTTCCGAAGCTCAAACCGGACCCGCCAAAAGAAATGATGTAAAAACAATTGAAAATCATTTACATTTGCTAAAGGATAGTCCTTATAAGGGATTGTATGAAGAATTGACAAAGGCTATACGTGATAAACATACTAACTAAAACAATAAGATTCCCGCATACGCGAGAATGACAAAAATGTCAATGAAAAAAAATTATAAAGAATACTTACATCAGATAACCACTTTTATCTTTGATGTGGACGGTGTACTAACCGATGGCACCATTATTATTACCACCAACGGAGACATGCACAGAACCATGCACACCAAAGATGGGTTTGCCCTTAAAACGGCCATTGACAAAGGTTTTAACGTTTGTATTATCTCGGGAGGAACCGATGAAGGAGTACGTATGCGCCTTAAAGGTTTAGGGATAAAAGACATCTATTTAGGAGCACACCATAAAACAGAAACGATGAATACCTATATGAAAGAAAACGATATCAATCCTGATAACGTTCTCTATATGGGTGATGATATTCCAGATTTATATGTGATGCAAGAAGTAGGTCTGCCTTGCTGTCCACAAGATGCTGTGCCTGAAATTAAAGAAGTTTCCAGGTATGTATCTCACAAAAAAGGTGGAAAAGGTTGTGTTAGAGATGTGGTTGAACAGGTTTTAAAAGTGCATGAAAAATGGTTGGATGACACGAGTGTTAGTGCTAAGTATGACTAAATACTTGTCCGAAATTCCTCAAAACATCCCCCTAACCCCCTTAAAAGGGGGAATACTCCAATTGAATATTCTTTGAAATGAACTACCTTAATTTAATTCGTTACCAAAACCTCATCATTATTGCCTTAGTACAAGTCTTTATACGGTTTGGTCTGTTTATTCCGCTGGGAGCAGATAGTACGCTTAGTAATTTTGAATTTGCTTTATTGGTGTTAGCTACTATTTGTATAGCTGCTGCAGGAAATATTATCAATGATATTTATGATGTTGAAATTGATGCCATTAACAAACCCCAAAAAGTAATTATTGGCAAAACCATTTCTGAAAAAACAGCCACCTTTTTGTTTATTATCTTTAATGTGATGGGAGTTGGGTTGGGTTATTACTTATCAAACCAGGTAGAAAAACCTGAGTTTTTAGGGTTCTTTATCGTTATCTCTGCACTTTTATATTTGTACGCTTCTTTTTTAAAATCTATAGTACTCCTTGGAAACATCATTATATCCCTATTAGTAGCTTCTAGCTTACTTATGGTTGGATTGTTTGATTTATTCCCTACGATTACTTTTATAAATCAAGACTACCAATCGTTCGTGTTTAAAATTGTTTTAAACTATGCCTTTTTTGCTTTTTACATCAATTTAATGCGTGAAATTATAAAAGATATTGAAGATGTAGATGGTGATAAAAATGGTGAAATGAATACGTTACCTATTGCCCTTGGAAGAAAAAGAACCTCCTATATCGTTTTTGGAATGGGCATTTTAGCACTCTTCGGAATGATATACCATAGCTACGAAAACTGGTATAACTCCACTATTGCTATCCTTTATTTCTTGCTCTTAATCATTGCGCCCCTAGGCTATTTTTGTATAAAAATCTGGGATGCTAAAACTAAAAGGGATTTTGCATTTCTATCAAAACTAGTAAAGATTATTATGTTTTTAGGAATCTGTTCCATTTTACTCTATACTTTGTAATCACCTAATTTATAATTCTGTATTCATAATTTAATAAAATGCTTTCCAAAAAACTAAAAAACTACAACATCATCCTCGCTTCAGGGTCACCTAGAAGACATCATTTTTTTAAAGAGATGGATACCGATTTCACCATAGATATCAGAGAAATTGAAGAAACCTATCCCGATCATTTAAGAGGGGTAGAAATCACCGATTACCTTTCTAAACTTAAAGCTTCTGCATTTAACAATCTTTCAGAAAACGATATCATAATTACCAGTGATACTATTGTATGGCAAAACGGAAAAGCCATTGAAAAGCCAAAAGATTATGATGATGCCTTTAAAATGTTGCAATCGTTTAGTGGCAGAATGCACAAAGTATTTACATCAGTTACTTTTACTGGAAAAAACTTTCAGAAGACCATACACGATACAACAAAGGTTTGGTTCAGTGATTTGAGTGATGAAGAAATTGAATACTACTTAAACAAATACAAACCCTACGACAAAGCAGGCAGCTATGGAATTCAAGAATGGTTGGGGTATATTGCCATTAACAAAATTGAAGGATCTTATAATAACGTAATGGGCTTACCAACACATCTAGTATATAAAACATTAATAAAACTAACCAATTAGCTATATTTATCATCTTATAAAAAACCAACACTTATGAAAAAATTACAATTCATTTTAACAACACTATTTATTTTATTGCTAACAAACCATGCTTTTTCACAAACCATGAATTTTATGGTAATAGCTAGTGGAGGTGGACAAAATGCGGTCTATAATGACGTAGCTAGAGATAAGACTGACAACATTATAACTTTATTTAAGCCAAATGGAGAGGTAGTTAAAGATTTTGATCTTGTTAAATATTATGAGGGAGTTACTAGCCAAAAAGAAGTTGACGAACTAGCCAATAAAATAGTAGGTAGTGAAATAGCAATTATATCTATAGATACAGAGAATAACCAATTATCATTAGCAATAGGTGATGTCACCAATACCGATCTAATTAGTCCAACTTCTATAAGTGAATGCGATTTAGACTGTATAAGCAAAACTTCAATTTTTGATTTGGGTAAAGACATAACTATTTATATGCACAACAATTAATTGATTCTGTTTTGTGGTATTCAATAATCTCTAAAAAAACTAATTAATTATATTTAGCATCTTAAAAAAACCAACACTTATGAGAAAATTTCAATTCATTTTAGCAGCACTATTTATTTTACTAGGAACAAACATTGCTTTTTCACAAACCATGACTTTTGTGGTAACAGAAGCAGAAGGTGAGAGCTCTGATTTTAGCAAACAAATTGCTTTGTACACAGATGTAGATTTACAAAAAGATGGGGAAATTATGATCTTAATTAAACCTAATGGAGAGGTACTTAAAGATTTTAATACTACCACCTATTATGAAGCTGTAACGAGCCAGGAAGAAATAGATAAGCGAACTAATAAAATAGCTGGAAGTAAAATAGCAATTGTAACTATAGATGTAGCGAACAATCAATTAACATTAATAATAGGTGAAGTTGTTAATAATCCCAATGAAATACTTAAATCAACAGCTATGAGTCTATGCGGTTTAGACTTTTCTAGTAAGGCTGCACTCTTTGATATGGAAACTAAGATCGCTATTTATTGTGTTAAAAATTAACTAATTTACTTTTGTGCTATTTCTTATAATACTTAGGATAGTATAACTTTTACTTCACTCGTTTAAACCTAAACATCTTAAGCATCCATTTAGGTAAGGGATGATTGCCCCGTTTTCTAAAATCTATATACCAACCAATTTTTTTAACTAAAGGTATTTTATGGGTTTCTACAAACTCTATTAAAGTGCCTTCTGGTGCTTGAATATAAGAAAAATTGCCCGCAGCTTCTCCCATATCAAAAGTATCCATAGCACGAGCACTATCAACGGTAAAAGGAAATCCATTTTCTTTAGTTTTTTCTCTTAAAGAGTCTATATCATTAATATCAAAACAAAGGTGGATAAACCCGAGGTCTCCCCAAATTCTATCTTTGTAAATAGCTATGGGCTCTCTATTTATTACTTGAACTAGTTCAATTTCAGACTTCCCGAAAAGTGTACTAAAAGCGCCATTTTTAACATCTGTATGTCTTAATAAAACTCTTCTAAACTCTAGATTTCCTCCAGGGATTTCAGAAATATCATCAAATTTTCCAGTTTCATCATACACCACTTTATCAAACCCTAAAATATCTCGATAAACTTTTAGTGATTCTTCAATATCCTTCACTCCTATTACGGTTCCTAAAACACCTCCATTTACCGCTTTTTCTTTTTTAAATACTTCTGTGTGTTCTTTGATTTCCCATAGATTATCATAGATATCTTTTAAATAAAAATGTTTATTACCTGCAAGATCTTTAGTAACATCACCTAATAAATTTAGACCTGATGCCTTGTACTTAGAATGCGCAGCTTCTATATTATCAGATTTTAAAATCCCAATATTAATTCCTAAATCTCCTAACTGAAGCTCAAAAGAAATAGGTGTTGGTTTCTTACCTGTATGCTGCCAGATTTCAAATCCGCCACCACCTTCTAAATTCAAGGCTAAAATAGCGTGTCTTTCTCTTGGTTTTCCATTAGTGTGGACTAACATTAACTCTGCAGTATCCTTAGAATCAAACATTAAAATATCCATAGAAAAATGCTCTCGATACCATTTCCAAGCCTCATGTACATTGTCCACTCCTATTCCTAATTGTTGAATTCCGTTAATTTTCATATAGGTTGTTTATAACAGATTAAAGAGGTTTAATTCTAGATGACAAATAATAGTACAATCTAGGAAAAAACCTACGAATATGAACCATTATTAATTCACTTCCGCCTACTAATATTTCTTTGCGTTCTCTTTGTAATTTCTTCACTATAATTTTTGCAGTTGTAGAAACAGATTTCCCTTGATCTTGTCCCGCATCCATTTTATTATAAATATCCCCATCTTTATTCAATGCATTTACAGAAATATTGGTTTGTATACGCCCCGGAATTATCATCGATACCAATATTTTATTTTTTACATTTTCTGCCCTCAAGCTTTCAAAAAAACCATGTAAGGCTTGTTTACTTGCTGAATAAGAAGAACGATACGAAATTCCGAACTTTCCAACAATACTGGTAGTTACACCAATTTGTCCTCCTCCATTTTTAATCATAATAGGCAACACTGCTTTGGTAAGAGTAATGGTTCCGAAGAAATTAATTTCAAATATTCTTCTATCAACAGAAAGTGGTGTTTCATCTACAAAAGATCGCTGACTAACACCTCCAAAATGATATAAACCATCAATAATTTTCTCTTTCTCTAAAACAGTTTTTGCTGCTTCTCTAACCGATTTTTCATCACCTAAGTCAAAAGGAACTACCCAAGTAGTACTTCCGTTATTTTGGCATACAGAAGCAACTTTATGTAATGCTTCTTCACTTCTTCCAGAAAGAATTAAATGTGCTTTTTTATAAGAAAACTCTATAGCAACAGCCTTTCCAATTCCTGAAGAGGCTCCTGTAATCCATAATGTTTTTCCAGTAAAATCCATTTAATAATCCTTTCAGAAAGAAGCGAAGATAACAGTTAATTTATATCAAAAAAAAGTATTCTAACTTTAGATTAATAAAATTTATATCTTTAACCCAACTCCCGCATTAGAACTTAGTAATGAGGGTTTAAACAAAAATACAATGGAAAACGTCATTAAAACTTTCTACGATGCATTTCATAAACTAGATGCAGAAACTATGGCTAGCTGCTATCACGATTCTATTGTATTTGAAGATCCTGCTTTTGGGATTTTAAAAGGAGAAAAAGCAAGAAATATGTGGCGGATGTTATGTGAAAGTCAGAAAGGAAAAAACTTTGTGGTAGCAACTTCAAATATAACTTGTGATGACAACAAAGGTTCTGCTCATTGGGAAGCACATTACACATTCAGTAAAACAGGGAGGAAAGTTCACAATATTATTGATGCAGAATTTATTATTAAAGACGGTAAAATCATAAAACATACCGACACTTTCAATCTTTATCAATGGGCAAAGCAAGCTATAGGTTTCAAAGGATATTTGTTGGGTGGTACTAATTTTTTCAAAAATAAACTTCAGTCACAAACCCATCATTTACTTTCAAAATTTGAAAAGAACCGCTCGTAAATTGTAACAAAACACCATTATTTTCAATTCATTACCCGCTGACAATTATCATACTTTTTAAGGGTTTGTATTTATACTTTTGTGAAAGCAAATAACAAGATATAAATTCAATATAATGGCAAAAGTAAAAGGAGCAATCGTTGTTGATACAGAGGTGTGCAAAGGCTGTGAGATCTGCATTCCTGTATGTCAAGACAATGTTATTAGTATGTCTAAAGAAGTAAATCGCAAAGGGTATCATTATGCATATATGAGCGACCCTGAAGCGTGCAATGGATGTACTAATTGTGCTATTGTATGCCCAGACAGAGCAATAGCTGTATATAGAGTAAAAGTTGAAGCATAATCTTTATAAAAAATTGAAGTAATGGCCGAATTAAAATTAATGAAAGGAAACGAAGCACTAGCCGAAGCTGCTATAAGAGTGGGTGTGGATGCTTATTTTGGTTATCCTATCACCCCACAATCTGAAGTTATAGAATATTTAATGATGCAACGCCCCGAAGAAAGTACAGGAATGGTTGTATTGCAAGCAGAAAGTGAAATAGCTGCAATTAATATGGTATATGGGGCTGCCAGTACAGGAAAACGAGTAATGACTTCGTCTTCAAGTCCTGGGATATCTCTAAAATTGGAAGGTATTTCCTATTTAGCTGGAGCAGAATTACCCTCAGTAATTGTAAATGTAGTACGTGCAGGTCCTGGTTTAGGTACCATACAGCCTGCCCAAGGAGATTATTTTCAAGCTGTAAAAGGAGGCGGTCACGGAGATTATAAATTATATGTGCTTGCACCTGCATCGGTTCAGGAAATGTCTGATTTTGTAGAAGATGCTTTTGCTATTGCTTATAAATACCGTGCGCCAGTATTGATTCTTTCAGATGGATTAATTGGTCAGATGATGGAAAAAGTTATTCTTAAAGATCAAAAAGAAAGAATGACAGATGAAGAGTTAATAAAAAAATATGATGATTGGGCTACCACGGGAAAAACAGATAGAGAACGTAATATTATTACCTCACTAGATTTACAACCCGATAAAATGGAAGCCAAAGTTAATAAATTGATTAAAAAGTATGCGCAGATGGAAAGAGAAGATATGCGTTACGAAAAAATAAATTGTGACGATGCCGACTATATATTTGTTGCTTATGGTTCTAGCGCAAGAATTGCCCAAAAAGCCATAGAATTAGGAAGAGAAAAAGGAATTAAAGTAGGATTATTGAGACCTATTACTTTATTCCCTTTTCCGAAACAACCACTTTTTGAATTAGCAGATCAAGTAAAAGGAATATTAAGTGTTGAGCTAAGTGCAGGTCAAATGGTAGAAGACGTACGGCTTGCTGTAGAACACAAAGTGCCAGTAGAGCATTTTGGAAGAACCGGAGGTATTATTCACACTCCAGAAGAAATTATTGAAGCATTAGAAGAAAAAATCATAAAAAATGGAACTATTAGACATCATAAAACCCGAGAATCAAGTATTCTGTAAAACAAAATTAATGACCGACAAGCCA
>JAUVAS010000065.1 GCA_030591585.1 Flavobacterium sp.
GATCTTGTATTGTTTTGGAAAAAATTCATTGAGGTTAACAAATTAAACAAAATCCCAACCACGTTGTAACCAGAGATCTTAAATGAAAATTAATAAATTAATAAAAATAACAAAAGCTGCTTGAATAAAAATCATTTTCCAACCGTATTGTGTTCTTAAAGTTGAAGACATTGCAGGCCCAATAAATCCTCCAATATTTACCATCATATAAAAAATACCAAATCCAAGGGTTGAGTTTGACTTATCTGTTGATATGGTAATAATTGCTGATATAACAGGCTTAAACAAAGCAGCACCGATCGCTACATACAAAAACACCAAAAACACCATAGCATAACTACTTACTTCACCCATTAAATAATACCCTGAAATAAGCATAAAATAGGAAATAATTAAGGATTTTTTATAGCCTATTCTGTCTGCTATTACACCTGTTACTAGGGGTAACAAATACAAAATAGCAGTAACATAACCCATTATTTGTCCTTTCTGCACGTGTGAGAAACCTAAACCGCCCTCATCTGTAGAGCCTGTAAGGTAAAGTGCCAATACAGCAAATAGTCCGTACCATGCCCATCTTTCGAATATTTCCATGGAACTAGCTACCCAAAACCTTTGTTTAAAAGAGCCTATGGTTTTAAAAAATCCTAATCCTTTGTCTTCTGTACTCATAATTATAGTATTTAGATGGTTATTTAATTATTGTTTATCTGCTAATTCAAAGCCTTCTGTTTCATCATAATGCATTTCTATCTCCTCGTCTTCAACACCATGTGTTAATCGTTTTAGGGGTTTAAGTAACGCAATTACTAACAAACCAAAAGCTACTGTAAAAATTACAATTCCTGTAAAAATGGTGTATTCTCCAAAATGTTCAGATTTCTCCCCTAATATTCCTGCAACTTTCCCTCCAAGACCTGTTGCAGCAAAATATAACCCCATCATTAATGAAGCATATTTTACAGGAGCAAGTTTTGTTACAAATGACAATGATACTGGTGAAGAACATAACTCTCCAATGGTATGAAATAAATACGCTAAAACCAACCATTGCATACCAGAACTCCCATTAGCCTCAAACTCTTTTACAGCAAAAATCATAAACACAAAACCTAATCCCATGATTATGGTTCCTGTTGCCATCTTAAATAATGAAGAAGCTTCTTTTCCTTTTAATTTTCGTTTTGCCCAAATATTAGCAACCCAAACGGCAAATAGTATAATAAATCCAGCATTTAAGCCTTGAAACATTGGTGTTGGTATTAAATAACCAAGCAACATTCTATCTGTCTTTGTTTCTGTATACACACTCATTAATCCTCCTGCTTGTTCAAAAGCTCCCCAGAAAACAATAACTAATAAAAATGATAGTAATAAAACTAAGAAACGATCTTTCATAACACTAGTTTCTAAACTTTTAAAAATCATCATCATCAAACCAACCACAAAAGATAGAAAAATAAATAAAGCTCCATAACCCCAATGATCAACACCTTCAAAAGTAAATCCTGCATAAATTGATAATACAAGTAAAACAATAAAAATTGCTAATTGTGTTGGTGATTTAAATATCCCTGAGAAAATTTTAATTATTGAGATGTCATTTTCTTTTTCCTCAACAGTAGGTTTATTCCCAACGTGTACAATATATTTTTGTCCCCAAATATATACTATCAATCCAAATAACATTGCGATCCCTGCCATACCAAAACCAGCATGCCAGCCCCACTTTGCAACAACCATTCCCACAAAAGTAGTAGCTAATAATGACCCTAAATTAATTCCTATATAAAATATGGAGAATCCTTTATCTCTTCGAATGTCGCCTTTTTTGTATAAGCCTCCAACCATTGTTGAAATATTCGGTTTTAAACAACCAACTCCTAAAACAATTAAACCTAAACCTGTGAAAAATGCCCAATCTGCTTCTAATGCCAAAGTTCCGTGACCTAATACAAGTATAACGGCACCAAGCATTACTGCTTTTTTCTGGCCTAAAACCTTATCTGCTAAAATTCCTCCAGGAATTGAAACTACATAAACTAACATTACATACCAACCATATAATTGATACGCTTCTAACTTTGTCCAGCCTAAACCAGGTCCATCTGCGTGATTTGCTTGAGCAATCATATAAATTACGAGTAGTGCCCGCATCCCATAATAGGAAAAACGTTCCCACATTTCGGTAAAAAAGAGCACATATAACCCTATTGGGTGCCCAAATAATTCTTTTTGATGTGGTTGTAAGCTAGCTGTTGACATATAGTTAAGTTTTAATTAGTAATTAGTTTTTAATTTCTTTCAAAGCAACCGTTGGCTCCCCTAAAGACTCACGAATAAAATTTGTCATTTTAGTATATAAATGGATACGTGTTTTACCTCCATAAATTCCGTGATTCTTATCTGGGTAAATCCTCCAATCAAATTGCTTATTTGCTTGTATTAGTGCTTCTGTTAAACGCAATGTATTTTGTAAATGAACATTGTCGTCTGCTCCACCGTGTACCAATAAAAAATCGCCCTCTAAATTATTTACATGACTTATTGGTGAGTTGTTATCATATCCTGAAGGGTTTTCCTGTGGGGTTTGCATATAGCGTTCTGTGTAGATAGTATCGTAAAAGCGCCAGCTACTAACTGGTGCTACTGCAATTGCCATTGAAAAGATATCATTAGCTTGAAACAAACAGTTTGATGACATAAACCCTCCATAACTCCATCCCCAAATACCAATTCTGTTTGCATCAATATAAGGCAATTCTCCCATTTTTTTAGCGACTGCTATTTGATCTTCTACTTCGTATTTACCCAATTCTAACTGAGTTATTTTTTTAAAATCACGTCCTTTTAATCCAGTTCCTCTTCCGTCAACACAAACAATTATGTATCCTTCTTGTGCTAACATTTGATGCCAATAATCGTTACCGCCACCCCATCTGTTTGCAACACTTTGCGATCCAGGTCCAGAGTATTGATACATAAATAATGGATACTCTTTATTCTCATCAAAGTCTAAAGGTTTAATGGTAAACATATTCAAATCGTTCCCATTAATTGAAATAGCACTATACTCCTTAGGGGATATTTTATAGTCTTTCAGCTTCGTTTGTAAAGCTTCATTATTTTTAATCTCTCTGATTACTTTTCCTGATTTTGCTTCATTCAAAGTGAAAACATAAGGAGTTGTTGAGTTTGAAAAGGTGTTAATAAAATAAGTGAAATCTGTACTAAAAGCTGCAGCATTAGTCCCTGTTTCTTTAGTTAATCTTGTATTTCTTGTTCCTTGTATTGAAACAGAATACACATCTCTGTTAATACTTCTGTTTGCTGTAGATTGATAATAAATCATCGCTGATTTAGCATCAAATCCATAATAACGAGTTACTTCCCAGTCTCCTTTGGTAAGTTGTTTTTCGTTTTTACCATCTTTATCGTAATGATACAAATGATTCCAACCACTTTTTTCACTCGACCAGATAAAACTATTGTTATTTAAAAAAGTAAGGTCGTCCTTAACATCTACGTAGGCATCATCTGTTTCTTTGTGTAACAAACTAGTCGAGTTGTTTTTTGATGCATCCACCAGAATTAAATCTAACACATTCTGGTGGCGATTCATTAACTGAACACTTAATAACGATGCATCCTCTGTCCACATTATTCTAGGAATGTAATAATTTTCGTATCCTGAAATATCTACATCAGTAGTTTTTTCCGAAGCTAAATCATATATATGCAATGAAACCTCAGCGTTATTCTCTCCTGCTTTTGGGTATTTAAAAACTTGTTGTGAAGGGTATAAACTCCCTCCCATGATATCCATAGAATATTCAGGCACTTTTGTTTCATCAAAACGAATATATGCGATTTTATCTCCCGTTTTATTCCAGTCAAATGCTCTTACAAAGGCAAATTCTTCTTCGTAAACCCAGTCTGTGATTCCGTTGATGATACTATTTTTTACACCATCTGTAGTAATTTGTTTCGTAGTTTCTGAAAGTAAATTTTTAATATATAAATTGTTTTCAAAACCATAAGCCACTTTGGTTCCGTCATTATTAAAAGTTGGTTCTTGAATTTGATTTTCTGAAACCAACTTCAAATTTTTCGATTTTAAATCATAAACATAATAAGTCCCTACAGACGAATGACGATAAATCTGTTTTAACTTAGTAGTCAATAATAATTTACTTTCATCCTCGCTAAACTGATAGGAAATAATATAATCTATCCCATCTAAATTATTTGAACTTACTAAGGTTCTTACCTTAGTCCCGCTTTTATAATCATACACATCAATAGTAGATTCTTTTGCTGCTCTATCGTAGTTTTGGACACTATATTCCTTTCCATTATTTAAAGAATTAAGTGACCCTAAGTAATCCGTACGAAAGGCTCCTCCTGTTATTTCTTCTAATGTAATTGATTTTTCTTGTGCTGAAACTGAAATAAATACTACTAGAAAAAGCAGTAGTAAACTCTTGGGAAGTATCGTATTCAAATTCTTTAAATTTTTGGTATGCCAAGTTTACTAAATTTTAACGAATTTACCACGCTTTTTCTTGTTAAATAGCTACGGTTCTCATTCAAGAAAACAATAAAAGGCTTGGTTTTAAATGCTATATTTGTTTTTTAAATATTTCTAACGATGATGGAGTTAATTTCTGGATTTTCAAAAAAGCCAAAAGAAGAAAAAATAAATTGGCTAGTATCCACTCACCTAAACAACAACCCCGAAGCTTTTAAAACTCTAAAACAGTATTGGAATAACGACACAAAGCTACAAAAACTACATGACGGTTTTATTGAAAACACTATTAGCAACTACTATTTACCTTTTGCAATAGCTCCCAATTTCTTAATCAATAACAAGCCTTATACCATTCCTATGGTGATTGAGGAAAGCTCAGTAGTGGCAGCAGCTAGTTACTCTGCAAAATTTTGGCTTTCTAAAGGAGGCTTCACTTCTGAAGTTATTTCAACTGTAAAAAACGGTCAAATACATCTTAATTTCTACGGTAATAATATTGACATACAACAGTTTTTTTTAAAAATAAAACCTATTCTGAAATCAAGTATTTCTAAGATTGAAAAAAACATGAAAAAACGAGGTGGTGGATTAATAGATATCATCTTAAAAAATACTACTGAAACTTTAAAAGGCTATTACCAGTTGCATTGCACCTTTGAAACTAACGATGCTATGGGGGCAAATTTTATAAATACATGTTTAGAAACTATCGCAAAAGCATTTGAAAATGAAGCTGTAAATTACAAACCTTTTAGTAAAACCAATCAATTCCCCGAAGTTGCAATTAGTATTCTTTCTAATTATGTGCCTGAATGTTTGGTGCGGGCACAAGTGCAATGTCCTGTAGATGAACTAACTGCCGAAGGCATTGAAGGAAAAGTTTTTGCCAAAAAATTTATACGTGCTATTGATATTGCTAAAGCCGAAAAAAGACGAGCCGTAACACACAACAAAGGAATTATGAACGGGATAGACGCTGTGGTTTTAGCAACAGGAAACGATTTTAGATCTGTTGAAGCTGGAATACACGCTTATGCCTCAAAAGATGGTAATTACACCAGCCTAACCCACGCTAGCGTTAAAGACGGGATTTTTAAATATTCTATTGAAATTCCGTTGGCATTAGGTACTATTGGCGGACTAACAGGTTTACATCCCTTGGCTAAATTTGGGCTTTCAATGTTGCAAAACCCTTCATCTAAAGAGTTAATGCAAATAATTGCCGTTGCAGGATTGGCTCAGAATTTTGCAGCACTAAGAGCACTAATAACTACTGGCATACAAAAAGGACATATGAAAATGCATTTAATGAATATATTAAATAATTTAAATGCCACAATTTCAGAAAAAGAAAAAACAGTTCAATATTTTGAAGAGCATACCATTACCCATAGTGATGTGGTAACTTATATTAACAAACTACGTAATTAAAAGCTTATCAATAGTTGAAACAACAATTTTATAGCAACGGAAAATTATTAATAATAGGAGAATATGTAGTCCTTGACGGAGCCAATGCTTTGGCGTTACCAACAAAGTTTGGGCAATCATTAGCTATTGAAAGTATTGAAGAACCTGTGATTAAATGGAAGAGTTTTGATACTAAACAAATTGTTTGGTTTGAGGAAATATTTTCAATTAATGAGATTGCTTCACCCCTTAAAAAAAGGGCTGGCAAAGACACAAAGTTTACAAAACGAATACTTCAAATTTTAAGTGAAGCCAAAAAACTAAATCCAGATTTTTTAAATGGAAAAACGGGTTTTAAAGTTACTACAAAACTTGACTTTGAAAGAGATTGGGGCTTGGGGAGTTCTTCTACTTTAATTAACAACATTGCATCTTGGGCTAAAGTAAATGCTTTTAAATTATCGGAAGCAACTTTTGGTGGAAGTGGATATGATATTGCTGCAGCTCAAAACAACTGTCCAATAGTATTCTCTAATGCAAATAATTCAATTCAAATAAAATCTCACCCTTTAGATTGGAACTTTACTAATCAACTTTTTTTTATTCATTTAAATAAAAAACAAAACAGTAGAGATGGTATTGCCATTTACCAAAGTCAAAAAAAAAATAATGCGCTTCCTATAGCTGAAATTAATTCAATTACTACAAAAATTATTGATTGCAAATCTCTTTCAGATTTTATAACATTAATCACTAAACACGAAGAAATCATTTCAAAAGTCATTCAGCAGAAACCTATAAAAGAAATTCTTTTTAGTGATTATAACGGCGCTATTAAAAGTTTAGGAGCTTGGGGAGGTGATTTTATTTTAGTTACAGGAGAGGTTGAAGATATGGACTACTTCAGAAAAAAAGGGTACGAAACCATTCTTTCTTATCGAGAAATGATTCTATAAAAAAAATCCTTCGTTGCTAGAGCTTCGAAGGATTATATAGTACTCAACTACTCGAATTTTATTAGTAAAAGTCAGCTCTGTTGTCTTCAATATCTGCTGCATTTTTTAAAGCATCAAATACTTTGGATCTTACTGTAGGTGTTACCTGAGCGTTTAATTGGTTTGCGAATGATGAATAATTATCTAAAGAAGGCGCAATATTAATTGATAAAACTTTAACCATATACACTCCATTTACACCATCAATTAATTTAGTTGTTTCTCCTACTTTAGTTCCAAATGCAACTCCAACAACTTTAGGTTCTGTTCCGCCACCAGCGATTGTAGGGGAAGACATAGTTAAAGCACTTGCGCTTTTCACAGTTACATTCTGGTTTTTTGCAACCTCTATAATTTCGGTTGCTGTGATTGATTCTCTAATCATCTTCGCTTTTTTCTCATTCCTTAAAATAGGAGTAACTGTTGTAGATGACTCAGCAATGCTTAGAAGTCCTTTAGGGTTTCTTCTTGTAAGTTGTGCAATTACATATCCATTTGTAATATTAAATCTTTTTACATCACCAATTTTTGTGTCTTCATTAAATGCCCAACTAACAATACTACGGTTATTTCCAACACCTGGAATGGTTGCATCTAGCTCACCAATTTTATTGACTGGTTTTACTGTTGCTCCATTTTCATTAGCCAACTCATTAAAGTCTCCTTCTTTAGTTGCTAATTCAAATTTTGAAGCTTTAGAAAACACATCGTTTATTGTTTTTTCTGAAGCCTGAATACTTTTAACAATAGAAGCTAATTTTATTGCATCTTGAATATTTTTCAATTCTTCTATATCTACAATATGGATTCCGAAATCTGTTTCAACAACACCAATATCTCCAGCATTATTATCGAAAACAAAGTTGTTAAATTCAGGAACCATTCTTCCTGGTCCAAAATATCCTAAATCACCACCTTTATCTTTATTTGAAAGATCTTCTGAAAAATCTGCTGCTAAACTTTCGAATTTACTTCTGTCTTTTTTAGCTACAGATAATATGCTATCTGCTAATTTTCGAGCATCTTCTTTAGATCTTACTACGTCTTGTGGAGCTGTACTTAAACCTTGATATCTAATTAATATATGCCTCGCTTTAGCAGAATCTGCCATTTGTCTTTTTTCAAATACTTTTACTAGATTATAAGTACCCCCATCTTTATAGGGACCGTGTATTGCATTTAATTCTAATACCATTACATCATCTGCAATTAGTACAGGTAAATCATTTTTTAAATACCATCTATCTGTATATGTAATTTCTGAATTTGCATTCACAAATTCTTCATAATCTGTAGTTTTAGCTAATGGATCAATTAGTTTACTCGTATCATCTTTAGCTGCATCAATATCTTCTTGCGAAGGATCTTCGTTATAAGACACATATTGAATATCTACTTGTGGGTCTACTTCAAAATCTTTTGCATGAGATCTAACATAAGTTTCAATTTCTGCATCGGTTATTGTTACATCTTCATCTGCAATTTTTGAGTATGGAATTTGAATAAAATTAATGTTAATCTTATCATTTTGAAAATGATGTTCTTGCTCTCCATCAACTAAAGTAGTAATTAGACCACCTTTAACTAAATTATAATAGTTGTTTTCTAATATTGTATTTGCAGTACTTTGCTCAAAATCTATCCAAGCTTGATACGCTTGTCTATCTCCCGCATCTGCAGCAATTTTTGCATTTGCAATATATTTTTGCATTTTCATTTCACTAAACACCCCAATTTCATTTTGAAAAGTTGGATTGTTAGCCAAACTTACACTTAATGCATTACTTATTTGTGCTCTCTCAGCAGTTAAGCCTAAAGCTAAATATTGTTCTTCTAATAAAACACGACGCAACTCACGTTCCCAAACAATATTCATTGCCTGATTGGTAGCATTATTAGGCCCTAAAGATCGTTGAACTCCTTCAACTTTTTGCATAAAATCCTCTCTAGTAATATCCACATCATTAACTGTAGCTATATTACTTTCTCCTTTTGGAGAATTACTACCATTACCAAACACTCCACTTAATACAAAAGCGAAAAGTGCCATTGCGATAATAATAATAAGGAAAATCCCTCTTTTTCTAATATTGTTTAAAATTGCCATTTGTTGTTCAAATTTATCCTCTTTTACAAACGTTTTAGAGAATTAGATTAATTTATTTATGCATTAAGGTCTTAACTATAATTTTACCAGACCAGTAACAAAGTAATTATTTTTTAATTTAGGGGGCGAAAATACCATTTTCCTTGCAGTAATAAAAAAGTTAAATAGAAAAAATATAAAATCTATTCTGTATCTATCACCTTTATTTCTACCAACTCAATTTTTGTGTCTGAAACTTCTAATATTTTTAATATAACACCTTGTATTTCAATCACCTCGTCTTTACTTGGAATATCTTCAGTAAAACTAACAATCATTCCGCCTAAAGTTTCGTAATTTTCATTCTCAGGAAGATAAAGCTTATATGTTTCATTTAAATAATCAACTTCTAACCTAGCTGAGAAAATAAAATGCGTATCGGTAATTTTTGTTTCGGTAAGCGCTAGGGTATCATGTTCATCCTCAATCTCACCAAAAAGTTCTTCTATAATATCTTCAACTGTTAATATCCCAGAAGTTCCTCCATATTCATCTATTACTACAGCAATACTTTTTCTCTTTCTGGTTAATATATTTAGAACGTCTTTTATTAAAATTGTTTCTGGAACAAAAACCACCGGAATAAGCACATTTTTTAAATTTTTAGGTTTTTTAAACAACTCGAATGAATGTACATAGCCTAATATGTCATCAATATTTTCCTTATAAACTAATATTTTTGAAAGTCCCGTTTTTGTAAATAGTTCGCTTAATTCTTTAGGAGTTGTCTCAATATTTACAGCAACTACTTCGGTTCGAGGAATCAATATTTCTCTAGATTTAACTTCTGAAAAATCTAATGCGTTTTTGAATATCTGTATTTCGCTATCTACTTCATCTTCTATTTTAACGGCTTCCATTTGCTCTGAAATATAGTTTCCCAATTCAATTTTACTAAAACTTAATTGAACGGTATCCCCTTCAGTTTTAAAAAACAACTTTAGCACTTTATCTGATACCCAAAGAACAAACTCTGAAATAACAGAAAACAATAGATAGAAAAAATACGCTGGTATTGCGAAAAACTTTACTAGGTTATTTGCATAAATTTGAAAAAACACTTTAGGCAAAAATTCGGCGGTAAGTAAAATAATTAAAGTTGAAATTATTGTTTGAACTAACAATGCAGAAAACCCTTCTAGACTTATGTAGTTCATCAACAAATCTCCCATAAACAGACCATATACCACTAAGGCTATATTATTACCTATGAGCATCGTTGCAATAAATTTAGAAGGCCTTTTTGTTATTTTCTGAAGAATTTTTGCAAGAAAATTATCTTGTTTTTTCTCAATAGCAATATGTACTTTATTTGAAGAAATAAAAGCAATTTCCATCCCTGAAAAAAAGGCGGAAAGAATCAACATACTTACAATAATGATGATATTATAGTCCATAAAAAATAATGTAACTACTCATTATTTTTACGTGTTTCAATTTTTTTTCTAAAATTTCTTTTAAAGAAAAACATAAAAATAGCTACAATTGTAAAGATTGCAAATAAATATGACTTATTGCTATCTTCTCCCCAACTTATAATTACTATATAAATTGATAAGATTGCCATTATAATGTAGGCATATTCAAAAAGGCGGTAAATTTTAGTTCCCATTAGTTGTTTCGTTTTTATCTATAAATTGTACTCCCTCGTTTTTACGAGATAAGAATATTGTGAAATCTTGACTTGAATCAAATTGAGCCCCCTCGTTATAAGAACCATCTGCAAATTGAATACTATACGCTTGATCTGTAAATAACCATTCGTTTTTTTGATCCCAGTACAATTGTTTTGCTTTTAACACAATGCTGTCATTGGTGATGATTTCAACATTACTACGTAAATCTACCAGATTAGTAGCTTCATATTTAATTGCGTAATCTGCGGTAATTGTACTTTTTTTATCATTTTCCCAAAAGTATAAAATTATTCCTTCAGGGAACTCTTGATATGGAAATTGGTAATTAGAATAATCTTTTAATACTGGTGCTAATAGGTTAACTGTTACTTTTCCAGAGTCTGTATATTTTAAGTTTATATTTTTTCCTACTGCTACAGGTGCCCCATCTTTTAAATTTAATTTTTGAACATTTTTGTAATTTCCTTCACATGAAAAAAGCGTAATGACAAATACCAATGTCATCACGCTTTTAAACATATTTCTGAATATTACCATATTCGTTTTATTCTTATAGGTTCGGAACTTTCACGCTTCCGCCAATCCAGCAATTAAAACTTATTGTTTTTCCTGACATCCCATCTGAAAATATATCACTCTTACTGGGTGCTCTTTGCCTGTAACTGCTTGCTGCTTTTCTAGCACTAGACGCTATAGATGCATCTACACGTGCTGCTTTATCCGCCATATTAGCTGCCAACCAGTTAACCGCTCTTTTCTCGAAAACTGAAGAACCACAATTAGAAGAGCTATTAGAATACATAAGAGCAATTCGCAAGTAGCATCTCCCGTAAGATGGGTTATATTTTAGTGCTTTATTATAATTTGCCCTTGCAGAGCTAAGGCTCCCTTGTCTTCTTTTAAGTTCGGCCATTCTAAAATACAATCTAGACTTTTTCAAAGGGTCTTCTTGCATTGCTGCAGACTCTTCAAGGTATGCTATTGACTTAGAAATATTCCCTTTGTTTTTTTCTAACTGACTTAAATAAAGTTTTGTTTCTGCAGAAGGCTCTAATCTATCTAATTGTTCCACTAACTTTATAAACAAATCATCTTCAGTACATTCTTTAAAAGACATTCTTGCTGCTGCCTTTTTAACCCATTTTATATCGTCTTTCTTCTCTTCAAAGTTTTTGTTGTAAAGAGGGATTAAGTTAGAACAATCTGCAAGATTACCTAGCTTCCCGTCTACACTTCCTTTTACTTTACCATAAGCCACTAAGTTTTTTTCATGACCTTTTAATCTTCTTTCTTCTTTTGAAGATAATTTAACTCCAGATTCTTGTTTGTCTATTAACTCTGTTAGTTTTGCAGCCAAATGAGATTCTTCTGTAATAATTTTCACCAGAACCACTTCATATAAGTCAAAAACATCTTCAACTTCTTTTTCACCAGTTTCATATAAATCTACTGCAAGTGAAAAATATGTATATAAACTCTTAGGGCTTGTGAAAGTTTCTGCATCTTCCTTATAAGCATTATCAAATGCTAAAAACTGTTGCATTTTAGTGCCTATTTTATTGTCATATTTTACTTGGGCAATAGAAGCTAGTGTTTTTCCTTTTTTAGTTTTATTAGGAAAATAAGCCATTCTATCTTCGTAGGATTTTATTAAATCATCAATTTTAGATTTATCTCCATTCTTTACAAAATACTTAAACATTTTTGTACCATATTGATACGTTGCCATACTAAACTTTGGGCATTCTGTTACTACTTTTTCATAATAAGGTAGTGCTCCGTTATAATTTTTTGCTTTCGCTGGCTCAACAAATAACGACAACGTCACATAACATTCGTTAGGCACCTGTGCTTCCATTTTACTTACAAATCCAATAACTAAAACCGTTATTAGTAGCGTTAATTTCATTTTCATTTTATAAAATTTTAATTAATCTATATATCTTTTTTCAAACCATCTATCATTCAGAGATATGCTTATAAATGTATTAAAAAAGTTTTCTTTAAGCAAACCACTATTTGTTGTCCCTCTTGATCCTAATTCAAACCCTATATTAAAATTAGAATAAAACCTTCCAACTGGTAATCCTACTCCAAAAGATATGCCAAACTCGTTAATATCCTCTCCAGCTACATTAATTCCGTTTTCTTCATATCGAGCTCCAGCTCTATAAACTACTCTATGCCAGTAATTACTAAGAGAATTATAGTTAGGAATAAAAAAGCCACCTATTCTATATCTATTAGCATCAATAAATTCTACAGTACCAACATTTAATACTGGGTCGTTAAAGTTGCTAATTTTAACATTAGAGTACTGAGCTCCTACAAACCAATCTTTTGGAGCTCCTATTCCTGCTCCTAAAGTAATTTGGGAAGGGAATTTTATATCAACATTATCTAAGTTTGTTTCTCGAATATCAATTGATGTAATCGACCCCGTAGAAGATATTAGTATAGTGGATAATTCACGAGTTCCCTCGACTGTAAAATTTGTAGCTGGGGAATATGTTGCTGATGTTGTTAATTCTAAATAATCATTAATTTTTACCTTGTATTCAGTACCAAAATTAAAACTAAAGCCCATTAAATCTGAGTTTATAATCTCTCTAGTACCAAATTGAAGATCGTTCTCAGAAATCAATATCTCCTTTTCAATATTTCCAAAATTATAATTTGCATCTATTCCAAAACTAAAATTAGGACTGAACTTATAGGCAATTGCCATAAAAACTTTATTTAAACCACCAGTCCCTGAATACTGAGAAACAGTATCATCTATCTCAGATTGTAATTTATAACCAACTGTAGAAAATGGCAATATTCCAAAACTTACACCAAATTTCCCCATTGGAATACCTATTGCTAAATAATCAAGTGTAGTAGATGTTGCATTTTGAGATTCTAAATCTGTTTTTTGTGCAACATATTTATAACTTGCTGCTATTGCATAATTAACTAATTGCAATTTTGCGACGCTAGCTGGATTTTGAATGTTTAAATGAATACTATCTGAATATACACTTAATCCTCCCATTGCTCTGTTTTCGGCAGTGCCTTTAAACTTTTGTTCTCCTATTCCAAAAAAAGAATATGGAGACGTAGTCCCGTTTTGTGCTATAGAAATCCCAGTAATTAGTAACATTACTGCAAAAATAAGTTGCTTCAACATGTATGTTTATTATATTCTAATATGTAGTTTAATCCTTCTAATAAAAAATTAGAGGTCGCAAAGATGTCATTTTTTAAGCTATCTAGCAAGTAATTAGCATCTCCTCCTGTTAAAATTATCGTTAATTCTTTGTAACTCCCTTTATACAATGCCACAAAACCCTCTACTTCATTCACAACACCCTGTGTAACACCAATATGAATAGAGCTTTCTGTAGAATCTCCAATATAATTATTCGTATTTTTTGGTTCTAATAATGGCAGTTTTTCGGTAAATGAATTTAAAGATTTGTACCTCATCTTAATACCTGGAGAAATAGCTCCTCCCAAATATTCATTTTCTGAATTAATAAAATCGTAGGTAATGCAACTTCCTGCATCTATTACCAATACATTTTTATTTGGAAATTGATCTGCAGCAGCACTTATTAATGCAATACGATCTACTCCTAAAGTTTCTGGGGATGCATAGTTGTTTTTAAATGGAATTGAATCCTTATGGGTTAATACAAATACTTTGTATCTGTTTTTTATTTCTAAAAGTTCCCCTTCTGAAAAATTACCAACTGAAGAAACGATAACATCATTAATCGCTGGATATGCAACTGAAACTTCATTTAATACCAATAAAAAGTCGGCTTTAACACAACTCTTTTTAAATTCCAGTACATTGTTATCGAATACTGCTAGTTTAACAAGTGTGTTTCCTACATCTATAATTAAGTTCATAGTACGTTTGTCTGTGTTCAAAAATACAAATTGAAAACTTAGGGTCTTGTTAACTGATTATTAAAACATTCATAAAAAGAAAAGATATTTTTTAATTTTTTGTTTTGTACAATACAAAATAGGTTTATATTTGCGCACCGTTAAAGGTGCCTTAGCTCAGTTGGTAGAGCAATGGACTGAAAATCCATGTGTCCCTAGTTCGATTCTTGGAGGCACCAC
>JAUVAS010000103.1 GCA_030591585.1 Flavobacterium sp.
AGCTCTAAACTTACTGAAAAATGAGAAGACAGAAAAGCAAGGTATTAAAGGTAAAAGACTTAAAGCAGGTTGGGATAATCAGTATTTATTAAAGGTGTTAAAAATAAAAGTATGAGTTTGCCCTGATCCCTTATTATAATATCTTTGCAGACAATTTATTAAGAAATGAAACTTCACAGAAATTTAGTATTTGCCACTATCGATTCACTTGATCTTATCTTTAACGAAAAGAAACAGGCAGACAAAGTATTAAGAAACACTTTAAAAAGAGATAAACGCTGGGGTTCTAGAGATCGTAGTTTTATTGCGGAAACCACCTATGATATTGTTCGTTGGAAGCGTTTGTATGCAAAAATTGCTGAAGTAAAAGAACCTTTTGACAGAACAAATTTATTCCGTCTCTTTACTGTCTGGGCAACCCTAAAAGGTATTGCATTACCAGATTGGCCACAATTTGAATCAACACCCACCCGAAAAATTAAAGGACGTTTTGATGAACTTTCTAAAATTAGAAAATATAAAGAGTCTATTCCAGATTGGTTAGATGAAGTTGGAAAAAAGGAATTGGGTAAAAAATGGGACAAAGAGATTCAGGCGTTAAATCAACAAGCAGCTGTTGTTTTACGAGTGAATACATTAAAAGCAACCAAGGAGCAAGTACAAAGTGCATTATTAGAATCTAATATTGAAACTGAAATATTAAAAGGCTATCCTCAAGCATTAAAGTTAAAAGAACGTGCTAATGTATTTGTAACCGATGCTTTTAAAAAAGGATGGTTTGAAGTACAGGATGCATCCTCGCAAAAAGTAGCTAAATTTTTAAATCCTAAACCGGGCTCACGAGTAGTAGATACTTGTGCGGGTGCGGGTGGAAAAAGTTTACATTTAGCAGCTTTAATGGAAAATAAAGGGCAAATAATTGCACTAGATATTTACGGTAATAAATTAAAAGAACTAAAAAGAAGGGCAAAAAGAGATGGTGCTCATAATATTGAAACTCGTACTATAGATTCTACTAAGGTGATTAAAAAATTAATCAATAAAGCAGATAAAATATTGATAGATGCACCCTGCTCTGGATTAGGAGTTTTAAAAAGAAACCCAGATGCGAAATGGAAAATACAACCCGAGTTTCTAGAAAAGCTAAAAGAAACTCAAAAAGAATTGTTAGATTCTTATTCTAGAATGGTAAAACCTGGTGGACAAATGGTATATGCTACCTGTTCTATATTGCCCTCAGAAAATGAAAATCAAATCAAAGCCTTTTTAAAACGAGACGCTGGAAAAGATTTTAATTTTGTAAAAGACAAAATAGTATCTCCAAGCGAATCTGGATTTGATGGGTTTTATATGGCATTACTTCAAAAAAACAATTAACTTAACCTTACTATGAAAAAAATATTACCCTTACTTTTTGTATTTATTATAAATTCTATTACTGCCCAACAATCTTATTATAGCGATGTCAACTTAACACTAACAGGGCAAGATTTGTTTTTTGAATTGCAATCGAAAATTAATAATGCAAGTGGTAGCTTTACCTACGGAGATGTAAGAGATACTGTGAAAATTACAGATGAAAACCCTGATACTACAACAGACGTTTTATTAGTTTATGGATATGATGATACAGGAAGCTGTACTACAGACAGGTCTAGAGACAAAGATGATTTTGGCGGTACTTCTTGTGAATATAATAGAGAGCATGTTTTTGCTAGGTCTAATGCAAATCCCACAATGGGAGATGTAAATAATAGCACTACAGGAATTGGTGCCGATCCTCATAATTTAAGGCCTAGTGACCAGCAAATGAATGGAAACAGAGGGAATAGAAAATTTTCCGACGGATCTGGAAACGCTGGAAATGCAGGTGCAGACTGGTATCCTGGTGATGAATGGAAAGGTGATGTTGCCAGAATGATGATGTATATGTATACACGATATGGAGATCGCTGTTTACCATCTCTTAATGGTGCTGGTGCTACGCAAGGAAGTACAGATATGCTTCAAGTTTACTTACAGTGGAATATTGATGATCCTGTAAATGATTTTGAAGATCAGCGTAATCCTTACCTTGAAAACATATACGGCAACCGAAATCCATTTATTGACAACCCTTATTTAGCAACTATAATTTGGGGAGGAGAACCTGCAGAAGATCGTTGGAATATCTTTTCTTTAGAAGATAAAATTTTTGAAAACTTAATTGTTTATCCAAACCCTGCTTCAGAGATTATTTGGGTTCAAAATTCTACCATTATTAATAGTGGCACTATTATTATATATGATATAGTGGGCAAGGAAGTTCTTCATAAAGAAATGAATGATTACTCAAAATCATCTATTGATGTTTCAAACCTTTCTAGAGGGTTATACTTAATAACTATTTTTTCTGAAAACAAAAAGATAACAAAAAAAATTGTGATTAGATAAACTAACATTACATCATAAAAAAAGCGTCTAAAAATATTTAGACGCTTTTTTTTTAGCAAATATTAAATTACTTAATCATTACCTTTTTAACTTCTTGAAAAGAACTATTATATACTTTAATCATATATATTCCTTTTGCTAAATTTTCCTTCGAAAAAGCAGCCTTATATTCATTCCCAGATTCTAATAACGTTCCTGTTGTTATTACTTTTCCTTGAATATCTATCACTTGATATGATACATCTGAATTTATATTAGGGTTAGATAAGATTATTTCATAATTAGAACTATCAATAGGATAAACTTCTAGAGAAATATTATTTTCTATATCATCCCCCAAATCTAATATTGGCAAATCCTCTAAATTAAAAGCAGCAATACGAGTCTGCCAAGAATTTAGAGTTTTAATATATTCTGCTGTATGCCAAAATGTTTCTCCATCTGGATCCATTGTCATTTGTGCATAATCTCCAAAACGGTTCGTACTATTTTGAAAAGAAGTTCCGTCTTTAATAACTTGTTCTTGGAAACTCATTTGCCCTAAGGGATCCCCATCCAATCTTCCTGTAAAACGTATCCCTACGTAAGTTTCGCTACTACCAACATTATAAGCTAAAGCTATGTTACCATTTATATCCATCGCCATACTACCCATAAACCTATTTTCTCCATCGTTAAGAGTCCAAGTTCCTTCTTGATAAACTGAAAAAGGCCCATTGCCGACATTTCTTAATTCAATCCAACGAATACCAGAAATAATACTTCCTAAATCAACATTAAAATTAATTAAAAAAGAATTGTGATCCCCAAAACTTCTGTAATTAGCCATATAAGATATTACACCTCCCAAATTATCAATTTTTTGTGACGTAGATGGCTGTTGTACATCACCAATGCCAAATGGATTGAACGTAGAGTCAAAAGGGGTTACGGGGATTTCTGTTGGAGTTGAAATAGTAGAGTTCCCTGGCACCAAAAAATCTACATCAATTTCCCATATTTTTAAATGGTCATTTGAAACTGAAGGCCACGAATCATCCTGTAAGTAAATTATATATCCTGGAACATCTGTAGGAAATGTTGTTCCTAATAAATTTGCAGGTTCTGGACTAAAAACTGTACCTGGATTTCTAATCACTCCTGGTAAGTTAAATCCAATTATTGCAGGGTTAGCTCCACCAGCTATCATAACATCTCTGTCTAAAGCATAAGTTGTATTCCCTGTAAATTTATTTGCAGTTAAATAATAAGCATCTGGCCAAACTGAATAATGAGGGTAATCTGGAAACGCATCTAAAGGCATTTGATAAACATTGTATGTCCCAGTTGGATCTGGAGTTGTTGAAACTCCAATAATTAAAGCGTCATCACTAATTCTAAATTGGCTCACAAACCATCTATCCGCAAGTTGGTCATACATTACAATAGGATCCCCGTTATTATTACCTGACCCTAGAAAGTCTCCTAATAAAACTGGACCAACTAACAGATTTCCTGTTTTATCAAAAATTTTAACCACTAAGTTTACAGCATGTACATAATGATTAGGTCCAGCAGCTCCAGAAGGATCTGGCGGTACTGCTTGCCCTTCACTTACATGTGCTCCATCAAAATTTACAAGTATATCCTGTGGAGCTCTAAAAGCTGGTATCGTTTGTGCAAGTGGGTCATCTCCTTGAGGTAAAGCATTAGAATTTATTTTTGGTGCATTACGCATATTATTAGGGATTTCTCTAAGGTTTTTTGGAACTCCTTCTGTTGGAGTTATAGTTTCAAAATCACTTAAAGGAATAGTTTCCCCTAAAAATGTTCCATATTCAACTGAAACTGGCGGGAATTTAGATTGAGCATAATTTGTAGAAAAAAAGAAGAAACTACAAATAATTAGATAGTAATACTTTTTCATAATAATAGTTTTTATAATGTTTATCGCAAGGTATTAAAAATAGGTCAAAATATCTTCACATTAAAAAAAAAAAGCGTTTCAATGTATATTAAAACGCTTTTAAAATTTATTTAGAAAAAATATTACTTTACAATAATTCTTCCTGTTTTGTATGATGTTGTTCCTTGACCACCCATTCTAATAAAATATACTCCACTAGACATATTAGACATATCTATATTCAATCTGTAGGCATTATCTATTCGTGGCACTCTTTTATTAAATCCAACTTCTTGACCCATAAGATTATAAACCGCTAAAAAAACACCACCATCAAAATCTGTTTTCATTACAACTTCAAATTGATTATTTGGCAATGTTGTTATAATAAATTCAGAATTACTAATTTCATGATCGTGAACTCCTAAAGATCCAACATTTGCAGTATAATCTTCCGTTTCTCCATATTGAGTTTCTTCACAAGCATCATTAGGCACTGGAGCATTCCAATTAGATTTAGCTCTCATTCTATGAGTACCAATGGTTGCGTTTGCAGGAAGTGTTAAAT
>JAUVAS010000050.1 GCA_030591585.1 Flavobacterium sp.
ATAAAATAAAAGTTTTTCATAATTTTAGTTTAACTATAGTCTAGATACCTTTAAAAGGTTGCGTATAATTATAAATAACTTTAAGTTATTTATAAAATTTGATCTTATTTTTTCTACAAACAAACTAATCAGCAATTCCAAACCAAAAAAATATCAACTTATAAGAGTTCAGTTTTTTAAATATTATTTATTTGAAATTAATTTACTCTCCACATAAAAATCATCCTTAATTTTTACACTTTTAATTTCTTTTGGATATTCTTTCGTTTTCCATTCATCCGTAGGGAAGATCCATTCTTCTTTTCCGTTGACAATGGCGATAACTGGCATATCAAAATTTTCTATGATATACACATACCGAAAACTCAATACAGTATCAACCATTTTATATTCTACAATAGGTATCATAGTAGTACGTAAATATTGATTCCAAAACTCGGTTAAATCAATGCCACTTAATTCACTAATACATTCTTCAATTTCTTTACTACTCACTGTTTGATGATAATATCTGCTATTGAGCTCTCGTAATATTTCTCGCCATTTTTCATCGTCTTCAATCAGTTGTCGTAGCGTATGTAAAATATTTGCTCCTTTATAATACATATCGCCACTTCCTTCTTTATTTACCTCGTAAGTTCCTATGATTGGGCGATCGTTTCTTATTCTCCCTCTAGTGCCAATTACATATTCTGAAGATGCCTTTTTTCCGAAGTGATAATCTAAATACAAGTTTTCTGAATAGGCAGTAAAGCCTTCGTGAATCCACATATCGGCAACATCAATATGGGTGATGTTATTAGCAAACCATTCATGGCCCGACTCGTGAATAATGATAAAGTCAAACTTTAACCCCCAGCCTGTTCCAGATAAATCCATGCCTAAATATCCGTTTTGATAGTTGTTTCCGTAGGTTATACTACTTTGATGCTCCATCCCTAAATAAGGAACTTCCACCAGTTTAAAACTGTCTTCATAAAAAGGGTAGGGGCCAAACCAATGCTCAAAAGCTTCCATCATTTTTGGTGCTTGTTTGAACTGTTTTTTTGCTTTGGAAAGATTTTCTCTAAGCACATAATAATCCATATCCAAGGTTCCTTTTTCTCCTTCGTAGGTTTCACCAAAATGGACATAATCTCCAATATTAATATTTACTCCATAATTGTTAATAGGGTTTACGACTTTCCAATGCCAAGTTTTGGTTTCAGAATTTTCTTCTACATTTTGAAGCCTTCCATTTGATACCGCCATCAATTCCTTTGGAACAGTAATCGCCAAATCAATCCCATTATCAGGTTCATCATAGTAATGGTCTTTATTGGGCCACCAAACACTAGCCCCAATTCCTTGATTAGAAGTGGCTATAAAATGTTCGCCGTTGGAATCTCTACCCCAAGAAAACCCGCCATCCCAAGGTGCTCTAACTGCTGTTCTAGGCTTTCCATAAAAATAAATTGTGAGTTCGTATTCTTCTCCTTTTTGTTGTTTTTCATTGAGCATAATAAAATGAGCGTTCCCTTCAGAAGCATATAATAATTCCTTTCCGTTTTGAATGATTTCCTCTATTTTCATAGGAGATTGCAAATCGATTTGCATAATATTATTTTCCTTTAAAACAGTATAGCGAATCGTATTACTTCCTGAAATAAACCGTTTATCAGGTTGTACTTCTACTTTTAAATTGTAATGCGTTAAATCCCACCAGGCACGTTCTGGAGTGATGTTTCCTCGCAGAGAATCTTGACGAGTGAAAGATTGGCTTATCGCTGAAAAAGAAATAATGAATAGTATTACTGGTAGAATTTGTTTCATTTTATGGGTCTCAAAAGTTGTTGACTGTCATATCCCTCATTACTAGAAATATTTCTAAAATTTGAAAAATTGGATTCGGTTTCAGAAAACTCTAAATCCATTAAATAAACTTCTGTGTTGGGTTGTGCCGAAACCGGGAAGAGCGAAATTAAAATGGCAAGAAAAAATAGATGTTTAAGCATTCAAATATGTTTGCTTAAATATAAGGAAGTTTCTAAATATGAATCTTAATCATATATAAAAAAACCGCCCTCCAATTATTATTGAAGAAGCGGTCTTATCAAACTAAATAAACTTAATTTTTAATCATATTGTCTGGTTGAGCGCAGTCGAGAACTAATTAAGTAGGTTTCGACTGCGCTCAACCAGACATTTTAACTAAAAAGGATATTTATTCTCCTCATTAACTTTATCTGCAATCTGTGTACGTAATGCAGCAACGTTTGGCTGATTTTGATATTTGGTAAAACGTTTTAATCCCATAAGCATCATTCGTTGTTCATCACCTTCCGCAAAGGATACAATGGCTTCTTTTGCCTTTCTACTAACAATATCAACTGCGTTATACAGGTATAATTGTGTCATTTTAATTTGATACTTCTGGCTATCTTCACCAAAGCGTTTGATGTTTTTACGAGTACGTAGAATGGCACTTTCTGCTAAATACACTTCAATTAATATGTCTGAGGCAGCAATTAATACTTGTTGTTGTTCCTCTAATTTTGTACCAAACTTTTGAGCAGCAGCTCCACCCACCATTAAGAATACTTTTTTAAGATTTTCTATGATGGCTTTTTCTTCTGCAAAGGTTTCAGAATAATCTGGGGTTTCAAAAGATGGGATTCCAGTAAGTTCACTAATCACAGCCTGAGCAGGTCCTAATAAATCTACATGACCTTTCATTGCTTTTTTCATTAACATCCCCACAGTTATCATTCGGTTAATTTCATTGGTTCCTTCGTAAATTCTTGAAATACGTCCATCTCTCCAAGCAGATTCCATTGGAGCATCAGCACTAAAGCCCATTCCTCCATATATTTGAATTCCCTCATCAAAACAAGCTTGTGCATCTTCAGAAACAGCTACTTTTAAGATAGAACATTCTATCGCAAATTCTTCAATACTTTTAAGCTCCGCTTCTTGGTGTGTATTTCCTGCTTCTATACGAAGTTTCATACGATCTTCAATATCTTTACCAGCTCTATAAGTAGCACTTTCGTCTACATAAACATTAGTTGACATTTCTGCAATTTTAGATTTGATGGCTCCAAATTGAGATATAGGAGTTTTAAATTGTTTACGCTCATTTGCATATTGTACAGCCAGCGTTGTTATCCTTTTTTGTGCATCTTGATTTGCAGCGGCTAGTTTAATTCGACCAATATTTAAAACATTCATTGCAATTTTAAATCCACTACCTCTTTCTGAAAGCATATTTTCTACAGGAACTTTGGTGTCAGTAAAAAATACTTGACGAGTAGAGGAGGAGTGAATTCCTAATTTATTTTCTTCTTCACCCATTGTAATCCCGTTTTCGGGATCGTTTTCAACTATAAATCCTGTAATATATTTATCATCTTCAATACGAGCAAATACGATAAATGTACTTGCGAATCCTGCATTAGAAATCCACATTTTTTGTCCGTTGATGATGTAATTTTCCCCATCTTCTGTAAGCACTGCTTTTGTTTTTCCGCTATTGGCATCACTTCCCGCAGTTGGTTCAGTTAAACAATAGGCGCCAAATTTCGCACCTGTAGCAAGGTCTGGAACATATTTTTGTTTTTGTTCTTCGGTTCCGTAGAGAACGATAGGCATGGTGCCAATTCCAGTGTGTGCACCGAAAGCAGTTGCGATAGAGCCTGTTGCTCCAGAAATATAATCGCAAACCAATAAGGTAGTTACAAAACCCATTCCTAATCCACCATAAGCTTCTGGCACGGCAACTCCAAGAAGTCCAAGTTCTCCCGCTTTTCGCATAATTTCTTCTGTAAGAGCGTAGTCTTTTTTCTCTAAACGAGCTTTGTGGGGCCAGATTTCACGATCTACAAAATCGGTTACTGCATCACGCATCATTTTTTGCTCTTCGGTGAAATCTTCTGGTGTAAAGACTGCTTCACAAGGAGTATCTTTTACTATAAATTGACCTCCTCTTATTAGTTCTGTGTTTGTTTGTTCTTCCATATCATATTTATTTATTCAGAAAAGAGACAAAAGAAAAAAGAATAGAGATGATTTAGTTTCCTAATCCGTTTTGAAATCCCATTGTCATTCTTTGCCATTCGGCTATTTTTTCTTCTAACTTCTCTAAGGTATTATCGTTTATATATTTTCTGTGTTTTGCTACTAAAAGTTGTGTTCCTAATTCGAATGATGATCCAAGTGAATAATCTAGAAACACTTTAAATGACTTATCACTTCTTCCAGATCCTTCTGCAATATTACTCGGCATTGAAACAGAGCATCTGCTAATTTGAGAACTTAAATCAAAACGCTCGTGTTTCGGGAAGTTCATAAGAATATCTGAAATGTCATTGGTAATTTCTAAACCAAGTTTCCATATTTTTAAATTCTTATAATTATGTCTTCTACTCATTTTTCACTCTCTGTTCTCTTCTCTTTACTCTCTTTTCTTTTTACTTTAAAAATTCATAAATTCCAGCAGCACCTTGTCCAGTACCAACACACATGGTTACAATACCATATTTACCTTTCATATCTCTTTTGCGCATTTCATCAAAAAGTTGTGTAGTTAATTTTGCTCCTGTACAGCCTAATGGATGCCCTAATGCTATGGCTCCTCCATTCACATTTACGATGTCTGGATTTAAGTCTAATTCTCTTAATACTGCTAATGATTGCGATGCGAATGCTTCATTCAATTCTATTAAATCAATATCGCTTTGTTTTAATCCGGCTTGTTTTAATACTTTCGGAATTGCTTTTACAGGTCCAATTCCCATAATTCTAGGTTCTACTCCTGCAGCTGCAAAGTTGACCATACGTGCGATTGGTTCAATATTTAATTCTTTTACCATTTCCTCACTCATTACCATTACAAACGAAGCACCATCGCTCATTTGTGAGGAGTTTCCTGCGGTTACACTTCCGCCTGCTGCAAATACGGGACGCAGTTTAGCTAATGCTTCTACAGAGGTTCCTTTACGAGGTCCTTCATCTTTGGTTACGGTATAATTTTTAGTTTCCTTTTTACCCGCTTCATTTACAAAAGTGTGTTCTACAGTAATAGGAACTATCTGATCTTGAAAACGATCTTCTGCTTGAGCCTTTAATGCTTTGATATGTGAATTATAAGCAAACTCATCTTGATCTTCCCTTGAAACGTTAAACTGATTGGCAACAGCTTCGGCAGTTAATCCCATTCCCCAATAATAATCCTCCTTACCTTCTTTGGCAAGTTTGTAATCTGGTGTGGGTTTGTAGCCTCCCATAGGAATATAACTCATACTTTCTGCTCCACCTGCAATGATACAACTTGCCATACCGCTTTGGATTTTAGCAGTCGCCATCGCAATGGTTTCAATACCTGAAGCGCAATATCTATTTACGGTTACGCCAGGAACATCGTCTATTTTAAGTCCCATTAACGAAATAAGTCGCGCCATATTTAATCCCTGTTCGGCTTCTGGCATTGCGTTACCTACCATCACATCATCGATACGGGTTTTGTCTAACTCAGGGAGTTCCTTCATTAGATATTCTATGGTTTCCGCAGCCAGTTCATCGGGTCTTTTAAAGCGGAAGAGTCCTCTTGGTGCTTTTCCTACTGCTGTTCTATACGCTTTTACTATATATGCTGTTTTCATAATTTTAACTATAAATATTATTTTTACTATTCCCCCTTTGAAGGGGGCTAGGGGGATGTATTTGAAACACCCCTAAAGTCCCATCGAGGGGACAATAGATTAATTTTTAATTTCTAAGCGGTTTCCCAGTTTTCAACATATGCTCGATACGTTCCAATGTTTTACGCTCGGTACAAAGACTTAAAAATGCTTCTCGTTCTATTTCTAATAGATATTCTTCTGAAACGTATGATGGTTCCGATAAATCTCCTCCTGCCATTACATAGGCAAGTTTATTGGCGATTTTACGATCGTGTTCGCTAATGTATTTTCCAGCTTGCATTTGGTCTGTCCCTACTAAAAACATTCCTAAGGCTTGTTTTCCTAAAACACGTACATCTTTTCTTTTAACAGGTTGAGTGTATCCCAAATCTGCCATTGAGCGTGCCACTGCTTTTGCGGTTGCAATCTGACGGTCTTTGTTAACCACTACAATATCTTTTCCTTTCTGAAGGATATCTAAATCAAATGCTTCATAAGCCGAAGTAGATACTTTTGCCATGCCAATGGTTAGGAAGTGCTCTTGAAGTACATTCAATTCTACATCATTCTTATTAAACATATCTCCTGCCCTTAGTGCCATCTCTTTAGAACCACCACCACCAGGAATTACACCTACACCGAATTCTACCAAGCCAATATAACTTTCGGCTGCAGCCACCACACGATCTGCGTGAAGTGTCATTTCGCAACCTCCACCTAGGGTCATTCCATGTGGAGCAACTACGGTTGGAATAGAAGAGTAACGCAAACGCATTACGGTGTCTTGGAAATATTTAACTGCCATATTTAGCTCGTCGTATTCTTGTTCGACAGCCATCATAAATATCATTCCGATGTTAGCACCGACTGAGAAATTTGGTCCTTGGTTTCCAACTACCAATCCATCAAAATTCTTTTCAGCCATATCGATTGCAGTATTTAATCCTGCTAGTACATCGCCACCAATGGTATTCATTTTACTTTGGAATTCTACATTTAAGATTCCATCGCCTAAATCTTCCACCACAACGCCACTATTTTTAAATACTTCGTTGGATTTACGGATGTTATTCAGAATGATAAAAGCATCCTGTCCGGGTACTTTTACATATTTCTTTTGTGGAATGTCATAATAAAAAGTAGCTCCTTCTTTTACGGTATAAAAAGATTCGATTCCGGCATCTAACATTTCAGTAACCCAAGAAGCTGGCTCTTTTCCTAAATCTTTTATTAATTGAATTCCTTCGGTTACACCTACGGCATCCCAAATTTGGAAAGGTCCGTGTTCCCAACCAAACCCAGCCTTCATTGCATCGTCTATTTTATAAAGCTCGTCTGATATTTCAGGAATACGCATGGAAGAGTACGTAAACATACCTGCAAAGTTCTTACGGTAGAATTCCCCTGCTTTGTCTTTTCCTTTTACCAATACTTTAAAACGATCTATTACATTATCGATGGTTTTGGTTAGTTCTAACGTAGCAAACTTGGCTCTCTTTTTAGAGTTATATTCTAGGGTATTAAGATCCATCACTAAGATTTCACTCTTGCCTTTTGCATCTTTTACTTTTTTATAAAAACCTTGCCCTGTTTTAGATCCCAACCATTTGTTTTCCATCATCGTATTGATGAAATCTGGTAGTTTAAAAACATCGTGTTCCTCATCGTTTGGTACTCCTTCATACAAACCGTTAGCTACATGAACTAAGGTGTCAAGCCCTACCACATCAACGGTACGGAAGGTAGCCGATTTTGGACGACCAATTACAGGTCCTGTTAGTTTGTCAACTTCCTCAACCGTAAGTCCCATTTCTTTTACTAAATGGAATAGAGATTGTATTCCGTAGATACCAATTCGGTTGCCTATAAATGCGGGCGTATCTTTTGCAAGTACAGAAGTCTTTCCTAGAAATTGTTCTCCATATATAGTAAGGAAATCTAATACTTCTTGATTAGTATCTGGTCCTGGAATGATTTCAAAAAGTTTTAAGTAGCGTGGCGGATTAAAAAAGTGAGTACCACAGAAGTGTTTTCTGAAATCTTCACTTCTACCTTTATTCATATACTGAATAGGAATTCCTGAAGTATTACTGGTAATTAATGTTCCCGGACTACGGTGCTTTTCTAAATTTTCAAAAACCTGTTGTTTAATATCGAGGCGTTCAACGACTACTTCGATGATCCAATCTACATCTTTTACTTTGGCGATATCATCGGTAAGGTTACCTATTGTGATTCGCTTTGCAAAATCTTTATGATAGAGTGGGGCAGGTTTCGATTTTATGGATGCTGTTAAAGCATCGTTTACCAATCGGTTTCTCACCACTTTATCTTCGAGTGTAAGTCCTTTTGCTTTTTCTTTATCATTAAGATTGAAAGGGACAATATCGAGTAATAAAACTTCCACGCCAATATTAGCGAAATGACAAGCGATTCCGCTTCCCATAATTCCTGAACCGATAACGGCTACTTTATTTATTCTTCTTTTAGACATATTTTCTATTTATCTGATATGTATATTTTTTTTGAATTAATGAGTTCCAAAATGGTATTGGTGACTCTATTAAATGCTTTTAAATCGTCTGGGGTGATGGCGTTTTTCACCGCCTCATCAAAACCTATTACTACTTGTTTTGAGAATTCTCTCATTTCTACACCAAAGGAAGTTAAGTGAATTAAAACTCCACGACCGTCTTCTGGATTTGGTTTTCGAACAATCAAACCTTTGTTTTCCATAGTGTTTAAGGTTCTGGAAAGACTGGTTGCTTCAATGCCCATTTTAGGGCCTAAAGATGTAGAAGGAGTTCCTTCTTCGGGGTCTATACTAATGAGCGCAAAGCCTGTTGCCATGGTGCTTCCTTTTTTACCTGCTTCTTCGTTGTAGAGTTTGGTTATACTCATCCAGGTAGAACGAAGGAGGTAATCTATTGTTTTTTCTTTCATACAAAACCTGCGTAGGCAGGTATCTTATTAATTGTTTCGGAATTTTTTCAAACGACCCTTTGGCACTTTTCTCGCACATTCGAAACACTCAGGGTACTGACATATTAACTATTAAGTCACTTCGACAAGCTCAGTGACGAGCTAAATAGTTACATTTTTAAAATGTTTTTCAAAGATACATAAAATATGTTATGCGTGCATAGTAAATTTATGTTAAAGTTTTTGGAAAGAAATTAAGACTGTCCCAGATATTCGAAACTAAAATATGAAAGACCAGAGAGTTGTTAAGTGGTGGTTATAATTATTAAGGAATTAAAATCTAATGGATTTTCCTTTTGAAGAGTAGTAGGGGATGTGTTTTAAAACAGTCTTCTTTATTTTTCTTCTAGAAAAGAATTTGACTGCCAAAATAATGAATTAATCTTTCCTTAATTTAACCGCAGCTAGCTTGTGTGAAAGACCTGACTTAAAGTGACTGTACAGTTATCTTGAGGTTAACAAAAATAATATTGTATGAGTATGTCAAGGGTTTAATCAATAACATGTATAGCTGTTTTATGGCAAGACAGATTACAATTTGTTTTTTTTGTGATACAGTTTATTCAATAAATGTTAGCGGTAAAAAACACCACTAACAGTATTTATGAATCATGCTCATAAATTTTATTATAAAGAGCAATATACTTTTGTTTAATAACCTTACGTTTTAGTTTCATGGTAGGAGTGAGGTGACCAGAATCTATGCCCCAAATATCTGGGGTAAGCTCAAAACGTTTAATTTTCTCCCAATTTCCAAAATCTTTATTATGCAGATCTACTTCTTTTTGGATGCGCTTTATGAGTCGTTCGTTGTTTATTAATTCATTGGGAGTAGTGCCTAAATCTACTTTTTTTCTATGTGCCCATTCTTTTACAAAATCGAAGTTGAGTTGTATAAAAGCAGCCGGCATTTTTTCGCCATCGCCTACGACCATTATTTGTTCTATGAAAAAAGATTCTTTCATAGCATTTTCTAATAGCTGAGGTGCTACATATTTACCGCCACTGGTTTTAAACATTTCCTTTTTCCGGTCGGTTATTTTTAAGAATCCATCGGCATCCACTTCGCCTATATCTCCTGTATGGAAATAACTATCTTTTAATACTTCAGATGTTAGTTCAGTTTCTTTAAAATAACCCATCATTACTTGAGGTCCTTTTACTAATATTTCACCGTCTTGTGCTATTTTAATTTCGGTATCTTTTATGGCTTTACCTACAGTGCCAATTCTAAATAAGTTATTTCGCATATCGTTTACAGTTACCACTGGAGAGGTTTCTGTAAGTCCGTAGCCTTCCATTACAGGGATGCCTGCTGCATTAAATATTCTTGCCAATCTTGGTTGAAGCGCAGCACTTCCTGAAGCTACTGCTTGTAAATTTCCACCCAATGCTTCTTGCCATTTACTAAAGATTAGTTTACGTGCTAAGCTCAATTGTTTTTCATACCACCAACCATTTTGTCCGTAGGGTTCGTAACGTAGTCCAAGGTCAATTGCCCAGAAGAAAAGTCTTTTCTTAATACCTGTTAAGTCTCCTCCTTTAGCATAAATTGTGTCGTATATTTTTTCTAATAAACGAGGAACAACGGTCATTACTTGCGGTTTTATTTCCTGTAAATTGGCGCTAATGGCTTCAATAGATTCAGCAAAATAGATGCTTACCCCATTGTATTGATACATATAAAGAAGCATGCGTTCAAAAACATGGCAGACAGGTAGAAAACTTAATGCTTTGGTATTCCCTAATTCCATAGGTAATCTGTAAGTGCTATTTATAGCATTGCTTACAATGTTTTTATGTGAAAGCATGACTCCTTTTGGTCTTCCTGTTGTTCCTGAAGTATAAATAATAGTTGCTAAATCTTCTTCATTTACGGCGGCTTTTCTTTTTTCTACTTCATCTTGATTGCTGTCGTCTTCTCCTATCTTTAATACTTCAGACCAATGGTCACAATCTTCCCTTTCATCAAAGCAATACACTCCTTTTAATGTAGGGACTTTATCTTTTATTTTATTAATTTTTTCTAAAACAAATTCACAAGAGACAAAACAATACACACATTCGCTATGGTTAAGAATGTAGAGGTAGTCCTCTTCAGAAATAGTTGGATAAATAGGAATATCTTGTGCTCCTGTTTGAAGAATTCCTATATCACAGATATTCCATTCGGTACGATTGGTGAGTGAAATAATCGCTACTTTATCATTGGGCTGCACTCCAAGTCTAATTAATCCTCTACTTATAGCATTGGCTTTATCTACATATTCTTGAGAAGAAGTTTCTAGCCATTCACCGTTGTCTTTGGTGACTAAAGATTTTTGAAGGTTGTATTTTTCAAGTTGGTAATGAGGGAAGTCGAAAAGGCGTTTTACATCGGTCATAGAGAACTATATTTTGTCTATTGCAAAATAGGAAAAATATTTCAGTTTTTCTGAATAAAAAAGGAGCAACCCTTAAGTTGCTCCTTCATTCTATTCTGCAATAGTATTAGAATTCTACTCCTTTACAATTTTAAATGTTTTTGAAGCATTTTCTGAAATAATTTTCATAATATAAATACCTCTAGCATAACTGTTATAGTCTATAGTTTGAGAACCAGATTGTAATAAATACTTACTGATTAGTTGTCCTTGTAAATTATATATTAATATTGAATAATTTGAAACAGGAGTCGTAATGTAAAGCAGGTTGCTCACAGGATTGGGATAGACACTAAATTGTGATTCTGTTATATCGTTAATACTTAAAATGTCATCGTCAACTATGTTTATAGTAAGATCGTCAAAATAAAATCCATCTGCTGTTTGGTATCCATCAGATTCAAATTGAAAACGTACCAAAATAGATTCTCCTAAATAATCACTTAATTCAATTTCTTCTAAAATCCAATCATTTTGTGTTCCGTCATAAAGAGGCTCTCCTGTAGGTTGCCCGTTGTTGGAACTTCCTTCATTAGTATATAAGCCACATTGAGGAATCCAATTACTGCCTCCATCAATAGAAACCTCAAATTGTGCATAATCCCAGTTGTTTTCTATATCCCATTTGGCATAAAAAGTTGCATTGGCTCCAATGGCATCCGTTAAATCTATTTCATTAGACAATGTGATCGTCTTATTGGCGTTGTTTTGATAATTACCATTGGGAGATTCTGTTATAGAACTTGAAGGAGATACATAGGTGGCAGTTGTAGTAGCCCATCCGTCATTGTCAAAATTGTCTGTAACACTATTTCCTGCATCTTCAAAAATAGATACCAGAGAACCGAATATTTTAGTAATTATAATTACTTGATTATAACTTTCGTTATTTACTATTAACTCAAAAACTATTTCATCTCCAGTTTCCGTTCCATTTGCTAATGTGTATTGGATGGTTCCATTGCTTTCTTCAAGTACTTCTAGATTAGTAAATGAAACTGGATTGCCAACAGCACTTATATTTGATGAAATAGGATTGATGCTTAGTGTAAAATTACCACTTCCAGATACCCCTAATCGTTTGATGTTAAAGGTTAAATCCACCGTAGACTCTTCGCCTACAAATGTAGCAGATGTGTCATGTACAGTTGCGAAATTATTTACCATTTTAGCTGCAGTAGTATTTAAATACATCATTCCTTTAGCAATGCCTTCTATTTGATTTGAGGAAGGCCAAAAGGATCCACCAATCTCTGGTGTGAAAGAATAAATTTTATCGTGTGTGCCTATTGTTCCATACATAAAATCATCACTAACACCAGCAGCAGGGTACAATTCTGATGATAAGATATTATTGAAACCATTTTGAGAAACCAACTCTTCTGAAATACCTATAAACAAATCATTTTCTGGTGTGGGTACATTGTTGGTATAACCATAAGGGTATAATAATAAATTTCCGTAAGAGTGATTATTAAATGCCATTACAAAGTTGTGTTGTTCACAAAACCATTTGATAGCTTGGTTTTCAATTTCAGAAAATGGTGCAGTGCCATGGTATGTTTGGTTGTTAGGATCACTTGATGCACCTTCGCCACTCCAAATTCCATTATTTGGGTCACCGTTAATATAGTAATCGTAATTACGATTGTTATCTACTCCGTGACTATCTTTTCTGTTTTTTCTCCAATAGCCACCACCATTCGGATCTGTTTTTTCATTGTATAAATATCCATCTGGGTTTATTACAGGTACAAAATACAGCTCAGTATTATTTATAATGCTTTGTATTTCAGAATCACTATCGTAATTCTCTAACAAATACCACATATAAAAAATAAGTTGTGATAAAGAGTTTGGTTCTCGTGCATGATGAATCGCAGTATATAGTATTTGTGGCTCTCCTTCAGAGGAGTTGTCGGGATTGTCACTAATTTTTACCCATTTAATTCCGTTGCCGCCAATAGGTGGTGTGGTGGAGTTATCGGGAGTTCCTTCAGTTAAAAAGTTACTGATGTTAGATTTTGTAGTGATTAAATTAGGGTACAAAACCTTCATTTCATCCAATTCATTTAGCATTTCTTGATACGTAAAATATCCACCCATAGAACCTAAATGAAAATTAGTAGGAGTTTGGTAATCAATCACACCGCTTCCACTACAGAATAGATTTTTTTCAGGAGCTTTGTTTAATGCGTTTTGCTGAAGAAAATATTCTTTAGCATCTTCAATAATAATGTCTACTCTAAAACCAGCATTTCTGGCTTTTTCAATTTCTAAAACCGAAAAGTCTGAAATCACAAAATAACCTTTTTTGTGAATTCCATGAGTTACAGGAATTCCAAGAGCGTCTAATCTAGCAAGATCGTCTAATTGCGTATAATTGATTTTTGCACGTTGGTGTTTTTCTTGTACGTTTTGTGCATAAATAAAAGGTACTGCAAATAGCAATACAAAGAGTAAGGATTTTTTCATAGCAATTATTTTATTCTTTATTCAACGGTATATTACCCCAAATATTATTTTTCCTCCAGCCATTTTCGGGCATTAACAAAAGCTTCTAGCCAAGGAGAAACTTCATCGTTTCTGTCTTTTGGATAATACCCCCAATTCCAAGGAAACGTAGAGCGTTCTAAGTGTGGCATCATTACTAAATGCCTTCCCGTAGTATCGGTTAACATGGCTGTGTTAAAATCACTACCGTTAGGATTTGCAGGTAATTCCGAATAACCATATTTGGCAACAATATCATAATTGTCTTCACTTTTAGGGAAACTGAATTTTCCTTCACCGTGTGCTGCCCAAATACCTAACTTACTACCAGCTAATGAAGATAACATCACTGAATTATTCTCTTGAATCTCTACCGAAGTAAACGAGCATTCAAATTTTCCAGTATCGTTATGAAGCATTTTTGGTTTTTCTTTGTGTTCTGGATTGATTAAGCCAAGCTCAATAAACAACTGACAACCATTACAAACCCCTAATGAGAGTGTATCGTCTTTTGCAAAGAAATCTTTTAAAACTTTGTTGGCTTTTTTATTATATAAAAACGCACCTGCCCAACCTTTAGCTGAACCTAGAACATCACTATTTGAAAACCCACCCACAGCAGCGATAAACTTGATATCTTCTAAAGTTTCACGACCTTCAATCAAGTCGGTCATATGGATGTCTTTTACATCAAAACCTGCTAAGTACATTGCATTTGCCATTTCACGCTCAGAGTTGGAGCCTTTTTCTCTAATGATAGCCGCTTTGGGTCTGTCATTACGAGGAGTTTGCGACGCGGTAATCTCATGAGATTGCTTCGTTTCACTCGCAAAGACAGGTGTTTTTCCCGTAAAGTTAGAAGGGAAATTAAAAGTCAAAGGCTGTTTTTTATAATTATCAAATCGCTCTTTTGCTTTTTCTTCTCCACTTTGTTGTTTGTCTAATAAATAGGAAGTATTATACCAAACATCACGCATTTCAGGAATATTGAAATCTAATTGTTGCTTGTTATGTTTTATCTGAAGGGATTCCGTTTCAATTACGGTTCCTATTTTAATAAAATTGATATTGCTTTCTGAAAGTTTATTTTCTACAGAAACATCTTCTGAAGCTTGGAAAACTATTCCGCTATTTTCAGCAAATAATACTTTAATAATATCATCCTCACCAAGAGCGGAAAGATCTAAATTCGCTCCTAAATTAGTATCTGCAAAACATATTTCTAAAAGAGTAGTAATCAATCCTCCTGAAGCCACATCGTGCCCCGCCAGAACTTGTCTCTTAGAAATTAAACCTTGCATCGTGTTGAATACAGTTGCTAAATAGTCTGCATTTTTTACTGTTGGGACTTCGTTGCCAATAGCATTTAATGTTTGTGCGAAAGAAGAGCCCCCTAATTTATATTTGTCTTGAGAAATATTTATATAATAGATACTTCCTCCATTTTGCTGAAGTACAGGCTCGACTACTTTCTTAATATCGTTACAATGTCCAGCTGCCGAAATAATTACCGTACCTGGGGCAATTACTTCTTCGTTTTTATATTTTTGTTTCATTGAAAGAGAATCCTTTCCGGTAGGAACATTAATTCCTAAAGCAATGGCAAATTCTGAAATTCCTTCCACTGCCTTATACAGTCTTGCATCTTCACCTTCATTATTGCAAGGCCACATCCAGTTAGCAGAAAGCGAAATACTTTTTAATCCGTTTTCTAAAGGAGCCCACATAATGTTAGTTAAGGACTCTGCTATAGCATTTCTTGAACCCGCAACCGGATCTACAAGCCCTGAAATAGATGAGTGCCCAATTGAGGTTGCTACACCTTCTTTTCCGTTATAATCCAAAGCCATTACACCACAATTGTTTAATGGTAATTGTAATGGGCCTGCACATTGTTGTTTAGCAACTTTTCCAGTCACGCAACGATCTACTTTGTTGGTTAACCAGTCTTTACAGGCTACAGCTTCAAGCGATAATACATTGATTAAGTACTCGTTTATTTTTGAAGAGTCATAATTAGGATTGGCGTAATTACGTTGAATAGTTACATCCTTCATAATAGTTTTTGGTGAGCTACCAAACATATCTTCCAACTCAAAATCCATTGGTTTTTCACCAGTACTACTGCTTTCAAAAGTAAAGCGATCATCACCCGTTACTTCTCCAACTTCATACATTGGTGAGCGTTCTCTTTTCGCTATACGTTCTAATTTTGAAATATGCTCTTCACCAATTACCAAGCCCATACGTTCTTGCGATTCGTTGCCAATTATTTCTTTTGCGGAAAGAGTTGGATCACCTACAGGAAGTTTATCCAAGTCTATTTTACCACCTGTTTCTTCTACCAATTCACTTAAGCAATTTAAATGTCCGCCAGCTCCATGATCATGTATAGATACAATAGGGTTGTTTTCGCTTTCAATCATTCCTCGAATAGCATTTGCTGCACGTTTTTGCATTTCTGGGTTGGAACGTTGAATGGCGTTGAGTTCAATTCCGCTAGAAAATTCTCCTGTATCTGCTGAAGATACTGCAGCACCTCCCATACCGATTCTATAATTTTCACCTCCTAGAATTACTATTTTGTCTCCTTTTTTAGGAATATCTTTAATAGCTTGGTCTCTTTTTCCGTAGCCAATACCACCCGCTTGCATGATTACCTTGTCGTAGCCAAGCTTTCTGCCATTGGTTTCATTTTCAAAAGTTAAAACAGAACCTGTAATTAGCGGTTGCCCAAATTTATTTCCGAAGTCAGAAGCACCATTACTAGCTTTTATTAAAATATCTAGTGGGGTTTGGTACAACCAATCTCTTTTGTTCATTGCTTTCTCCCAAGGTTTGTCGTGTTCTAATCGGGAATAAGAAGTCATATAAACAGCAGTACCTGCCAGGGGTAAAGAGCCTTTTCCGCCAGCAAGTCTGTCCCGAATTTCTCCACCACTACCTGTTGCAGCACCGTTAAAAGGCTCTACCGTAGTTGGGAAGTTATGAGTTTCTGCTTTTATAGAAATTACACTTTCGTATGTTTTATTTTCGTAAAAGTCTGGTTTGTCAGCACTTTTTGGTGCAAATTGGACAACAGTTGGTCCTTCAACAAAGGCAACATTATCTTTATATGCAGAGACAATTGTATTGGGGTTTTCTTTGGAGGTTTTTTTAATTAATTTAAAAAGGGAAGAGGGCATTTCTTCACCATCAATTATAAACGTTCCGTTAAATATTTTATGCCGACAATGCTCGCTATTTACTTGGCTAAATCCAAAGACTTCACTATCAGTTAACTTTCTTCCAATTTTGGAAGAAAGATTTTCAAGATAGGTTACTTCTTCTTGGTTTAATGCTAATCCTTCAGATTGGTTATAGGCTTCAATATTTTCAATTTCAATGATAGCTTCTGGTTGAATATCTATGGTAAAAATATCCTGATGTAAGCTTGAATATTTTTGAGAAAGCATAGGATCGAAATCTGAAAAATTTTCAGAAACATTTTTAAATTCTTCTATTCGAATGATTCCTGTAATCCCCATGTTTTGGGTGATTTCAACAGCATTGGTACTCCAAGGAGTGATCATAGTTGCTCTGGGTCCAACAAAAAAATCAGCAATTGTAGTTGCTGAAATTTTAGACTGGTCGCCAAATAGCCATTGTAGTTTTTGAATGTCTTTACTAGAAAGCTGCGCTAAAGAATGGACAGTAAAAATAGTTTTTTTAATGTCTCCAAAAAAGTGAATCATATGGTAAAAATTTCACGGTTTTTAAAAGGCAAAGTTACTTATTTTTAGAGATATAATTGAGCTAAAGAATGTGAATAAATTAGATTTTTTCAATAACATTTATTGCCTTATCTTGCACGTTATCTTAAACAAAAAACTTATTTAATTTATGAAAAACAAAAACTTTTTATTCGCTATCGCGTTTCTTTTTAGTTTCGGGATGTTTGCGCAAGATTTATTTCCACCTACGGAAGTAATACAAGGAATATTTATTGGAACTACAATTCCGTTAAGAGATTATCCAACAATTCAAGAAAATCTTAACCAAGACCCTAAAACCTTAACGATATTCCCAAATAGGTCTCGTTATAATGCTAAGGTTAATGAAGATGCTTTACCATTAAACGACATAGACCACAATTATCAATCAGCTATTGGTGGCATTCATAGTTATGCTTTAGAACAAAACTTTGTAGGGTTTGATAACACAGGTTATACTCCACCAGACCCAACAGGTGCAGTTGGACCAAATCACTATGTGCATTCGGTGAATTCTAGTATTAAAATATTTGATAAAACAGGAACATTATTGGCTGGACCAACTGCCTTAGGAACTTTTTTAGGAATTGGATCAAATTCTGGTGACCCCATAGTTTTATATGATCAATTAGCAGATCGTTATTTTGTAAGTGAGTTCGGTTCTTTATCTAACTCGTTGGCAATTGGAGTTTCTGTAACAAACGACCCAACAGGAGCATATAATGTGTATCAATTTCCATTAGATGCTTTTCCAGATTACCCACATTATAGTGTTTGGCCGGATGCATATTACTTAACAGCAAATAAGGGAGGAACTAACAAAGTGTATGCTATTGAAAGAGATGTGCTTCTTGCAGGAGGTGCTAATCCTCAAATCATTGGGTTTCCGCTTCCTGGATCTGTTCAAAACACAAATACTGTTTATAGCCCAGAACCTGCTAATTTAACAGGAACTTCTTTTCCTGCAGGTGTGCCGGGTTATATAGTTTACCTTCAAGATGATGGTTGGTCAGGAGTAACGTTTGATCATTTAAAAGTTTGGGAGATAGATATAGATTTTGTGGTTCCAGGAAATTCTACGATATCCTCTCCATTAGAAATACCAACAGACCCTTTTAACTCGGTGTTTGCTCCATTTGGTTCTGGAGATGTAGCGCAACCAGGAACTAGTCAGAAAATAGATATGATTGGTGGTGTTATTTCTTTTGCTGCTAATTACAGAAGTTTTGGAACTCATAATTCTTGGATAATTACATTTAATAATGATATTGATGGTAATGACACTTCTGGAATTCGTTGGATTGAATTAAGAAACGACGCTTCTAACCCTTGGGATGTTTATCAAGAAGGAACCTATGCACCAGCTGATGGACATAGCCGTTTTATGGGTTCTGCAGCAATGGATGCAGCAGGAAATATTGGGTTAGGATTTAACATTGCAAGTGGATCATTACCTGTTGGGATTAGATATACAGGTCGTTTTGATGGTGATACTTTAGGAGAAATGACTGTTGCTGAAACAACAATTGTTGATGGAGTAGGTGTACAGACATGGATTAATAGGTTTGGAGATTATTCTCACCTTACTATGGATCCTGATAATTTTACTTTTTGGCATACAGCAGAATACTTTTCAGCAAACAATGCATGGAGAACTCAAGTTGCTTCCTTTACATTAAGTGGTGGATTTGTTGCAGATGTTGGTATAAATAATATTATTAATCCTAACAATGGTATATTAACAAATGCTGAAACCGTTGAGGTTAGTATTCGTAATTTTGGATCTGCGTCACAATCAAATATACCTATTGAATTACGAGTAGATGGTAGTTTAATAGCTTCGGAAGTATTTAGCGGAACTATTAATGGGAATGATACTGCAAACTATACATTTGCACAAACGGTAGATTTGTCTAATTCTGGACAAACCTATTCAATAGAAGTAAAAACGAGTTTATCTGGAGATGAGTTTGTAGCAAATGATGCTTATACAAAAGAGGTTATTCATTTATCATCTAATGATGTAGGAGTAACTGAAATTACCTCTCCTGAATCTGGATCTGGACTAGGTGTTCAAACAATTTCCTTTACACTAAAAAACTTTGGTGCTGCAACTCAGTCTAATTTTGATGTTCAATATGTTCTTGATGGAGGAGTACCAGTTGTAGAAACTTTTACTGGCTCTATTGTATCAGAGGAAGAAATAACCTTTAATTTTACAGTACAAGGTGATTTTTCAATATTAGGAGATCATACCTTAACAGTTACGACCTTATTGGCTGGAGATGGAGATGCATCGAATGATG
>JAUVAS010000085.1 GCA_030591585.1 Flavobacterium sp.
TTCAAAAACTAAACTTACTCAGATACAAGCTAATATAAAGAATATACAGAATGAAGTACTTTCTACTATGTTACAAGGAGAGCAAGCAGCTTCATTATCGTTAAGTAATTACTCAACTTTATTAGAAACTCCTAAATCTGCTTATTACGCAGGCGAAATATTTGATGGAGCTATTGTTTTAGGTCGTGTAGATGATCAAACTAAACCTAATAGAGCAGAATTAACTTTAGATGGAAGAAACCTAGAAGAAGGTAAAGATTATACTTTCGAAGGTGGTAGAGTAGCTTTAAAAGTTAGTGCAGGTAATGCAGGTGAGCATAAAATAGAAGGAAAGTTAGTTTTTCTTGAAGATGGTAAAGAAACAGAAGTTTCTGTATCTAGATCATTTTCAACTATATCACCACCAAATTCTGCAACTATTTCTGCAGATAAAATGAATGTAGTATATCGTGGTGTAAAAAACCCGTTGACTATATCTATGGATGGTGTGCCAAATAATAATGTAAACGCTAATGCTCCAGGTTTAGTTAGAAGTTCTGGAAGTGCATATATTATGGATGTTACTACTGTAAAAGGAAGAGAAGTAAAAATTAATGTTACAGGTACTATTGATGGAAAATCATTCCCTTCAAGTAAAACCTTTAGAATTAAAGATATTCCTCGTCCAACAGGTACTATTCGTGGTGAAGATGGAAATGGAGGAGCTGTACGTATGCAACGTCAAGGTTTAGAAATATCCTCAGTTGGAGCGATGTTATTTGATTTTGATTTTGATTTAAAATTAAACGTTACTGCTTTTAGTTTTAAAGTTGCTGGACAACCAACAGTAAAAGTAAGTGGGAATAAATTAAATTCTCAAGCTAAAAATGCTTTGAAAAGAGCAAAAAGAGGAGAGACTGTACAATTATTTGATATCAAAGCAAATATATCTGGTAATTCAAGCTATAAATTGCCTAGAATTTCACCAGTTTTTGTTGAATTGACAAACTAGATTAAATTATTTTTTATGAATATTAGAAATGTTGTTTTAAGTGTTTTTGGTTTATTAATGACTTTTAGTGCAAGTGCACAAATAAATGTCCTTAATGCCAAAACTCCTGAGGAAATTGGTGTAAAAACTGAGGAACAGCTTGCATACGATAATGACACTCCATTACCTTATGGGTATATTGGTGATCGTGATGTACTTTGGTCTAAATCTACTTGGGAAATTATTGATCTTGACGAGAGAGTGAACTTTCCGTTGTATTATCCAATAGACACCAACAACATTGGTGCTGAGAGACGTTCTTTATACGATGTTTTAATTAAAAACATTAAAAATGGAAAGATAGGGCATGTATATGCAGATTCTTATTTTACTGAAAAACGTACTTTAAAGGATATTGAAGCATCATTAGTTTATAGTGATACTACAGATTTAGGTATTCAGCAATTTAATGCTGGAGAAACTATAGATCCTCAATACATTCGTAAATTTACGTTGGATGCTGCAGATATTGAAGAATGGAGAATTCGTGGATATTGGTTTTTAGACAAGCGTTCTGGAGATTTGAAATACCGTTTATTAGGTATTGCTCCAGTTGCTAATGAAGCTCGTTCTAAAGCTTTTCCTGATGAGTCTTCAGATGCGAAAGTAGAATTGTTTTGGATATGGTTTCCTGCTACAAGAGAGGTTTTACACCAAGCAAAAGCATTTAATAGAAAAAACACATCAAGACCTATTTCTTATGATCATTTATTGAACTCTAGAAGGTTTAGTGCACTTATCTATAAAGAAGATAATGATTTAGGTGATAGAAAAATCAATGAATATATCAACGATAACTCTTTAATGCAACTATTAGAATCTGATAGGATTAAAGAAGTAATTAGAAATATTGAAATAGATATGTGGAATTACTAACCGTAATTTTATAATAAAATAATAAAAACCCTGAAGTAACTACTTCAGGGTTTTTTACTTTTGTACAGTATGCAAAAAATTGATTATATAGTAGTTGGTCTTGGAATCGCAGGTATTTCGTTTTGCGAAGAGCTTGAGAAACACCAAAAGAGTTATGTTGTTTTTGATGCGGGAGAAACAACTTCTACGTTAGTTTCTGCAGGACTTATAAATCCTGTTGTTTTAAAAAGATTTACACCTGTATGGAATGCAAAATCACATATAGACTCTTCCATTAAGTTTTATAAAGATCTTTCAGAAAAACTGAAGGTTTCTTTGTTTGAAGAAATGCCGATGCTTCGTATTTTTAAAAGTATTGAAGAGCAAAATAACTGGATGGTCGCAAGTGATAAAAAGGAGTTGTCTTCTTTTTTGCATCCAGAGATCATCAAAAACGAAAACGAATCAATTAAAGCTCCTTTTGGATTTGGAGAAGTAAGGCAAACAGGTATAATTAATACCTCATTATTAATTCGTTCTTATAAAGAATACCTTCAAAAAAACAACAAACTCAGAAATGAAGTTTTTGACTATAACCTACTTCAGGAAACAAATAATGAGCTTGTGTGTCAAGATATTATTTCAAAAAAGATAATTTTTTCCGAAGGCGCTTCAGTAAGGCACAACCCGTTTTTTCCACCTCCTCCAACATCTGGAAGTAAGCATTTATTAATTCCGAATAAAGGAGAGTACATACTTATAAAAGCTCCAGAGTTACATGTAAGAGCGATGTTAAAGTCATCCTTGTTTATTATTCCGTTAGGTAATGATATTTACAAAGTAGGAGCAACGTATAGTAGAGAAGATTATTCAGTAAATACGACCCAAGAAGCAACCACAGCATTGGTTTCAAAATTAGCCAAGATTATTAATTGCAACTTTAAAGTGGTAGATCAAGTAGCAGGAATACGTCCCACAACAAAAGATAGACGCCCATTTTTAGGAGCTTTAAATGAGAGTAAGCGAAAAGTGTTTTATAATGGATTGGGTACACGAGGAATTACATCTGCACCTTCTTTAGCCAAAGAATTATACCAGCATCTTGAAAATGGAAAGGAACTCCATAAGGAAATCGATATAAAACGCTATTATAAATGGTAAAAAGCGCTTGTTGATTTATTTGAATTACAAAGAAAAAAATAGGCATCTTTGCACCTTCATTATCCAAAGACTAAACAAAGGGTAAAAAAAACATCTAAATGCTCAATATTCATAATCTTACGGTTTCTTTTCAAGGAGACGATTTGTTTTCAGGAATCACTTTTCAGCTTCGTTCTGGTGATCGAATAGGATTGGTGGGAAAAAATGGCGCAGGAAAATCTACATTATTAAAAATTATTGCTGGAGAACAGGAATATGACAAGGGTCAAATAGCTTCAGATAAAGAAACGTCCATAGGTTTTCTTAAACAAGATATAGATTTTGAAAAAGGAAGGACAGTATTGGAAGAAGCGTATGAAGCTTTTATCTTAATAAAAAAATTAGAAAATCAGCTTGAAGAAATAAACGCACAACTTGCAGAACGAACTGATTATGAAAGTGACAGCTATCATCAATTAATAGTCGATTTAAACGAGGTTCAGCATCAATACGAAATACACGGAGGTTATAATTATCAAGGAGATACAGAGCGTGTTTTGCAGGGTCTAGGTTTTCAACGTGAAGATTTTAATATGCCTACCGAAACTTTTTCGGGTGGATGGCGAATGCGTATTGAGTTAGCGAAACTATTATTGCAGAATAATGATGTTCTATTACTCGATGAGCCTACCAATCACTTAGATATTGAGTCTATATTATGGTTAGAAGATTTTTTAAAAAACTACATGGGAGCCATCGTAATTGTGTCGCATGATAGAATGTTTTTAGACAATATAACCAATAGAACTATTGAGATTTCCCTTGGAAAAATTTATGATTACAATAAACCCTATACTCAATATTTGGTATTGCGACAAGAGTTGAGAGAACAACAATTAGCTACACAGAAGAACCAGCAAAAGCAGATTGAGCATACAGAAAAGTTAATTGAAAAGTTTAGAGCCAAAGCTACCAAAGCAACAATGGCGCAGTCGCTAATTAAAAAACTAGATAAAATTGATCGTATCGAGGTAGATGAAGATGATAATAGTGTGATGTCACTTCATTTTCCAGTATCAGTAAACCCAGGAAAGGTAGTTATTGAAATTGATAAGGTTTCAAAAAGTTATGATGATAAAAAAGTATTAACAGAAGTAAGCTTATTAGTTGAACGAAATAGTAAAATAGCTTTTGTGGGCCAGAATGGGCAAGGGAAATCAACTTTAGCAAAATGTATTGTTGATGAAATTGAATATCAAGGTCATTTAAAGCTAGGTCATAATGTTGAGATTGGCTATTTCGCTCAAAATCAGACAGATTATCTGGACGGCACAAAAACAGTGCTTGATACCATGATTGATGCTGCCAATGAGAAAAACAGAACAAAAGTTAGAGATATTTTAGGTGCATTTTTATTTAGAGGAGACGATGTAGATAAATATGTAAGAGTACTTTCTGGGGGAGAACGGAACCGATTGGCGTTGGCAAAATTACTTTTACAGCCTTTTAATGTGTTGGTAATGGATGAGCCTACCAATCATTTAGACATCAAATCTAAGAATGTTTTAAAAGAGGCATTAAAAAAATATGAAGGGACTTTATTAGTGGTTTCTCACGATAGAGATTTTTTACAGGGACTGTCCTCTAAGGTGTATGAATTCAAGGATAATTACATTAAAGAATACTTGGGTGACATTGATTATTATTTAGAGCAGCGTAATATTCAGAATATGCGGGAAGCTGAAAAAAGAACTAAAATCACTTCCGAAGAAAAATCTACCAATACCTCCAGTAAAGAGCAATATAAAAATCAGAAAAAAATAAAGTCTTTACAGAATAAACTTAGTAAAACGGAAGCTTCTATCGCACAATTAGAAAAAGAGATCAAGGAGATAGATTTTGAGCTATCCATTAATTATGAAGAAACAATAGCTAAACCTAGTTTTTTTGATGGATACCAAAAAAAGAAAAAAGAATTAGAAATTTTAATGTTAGATTGGGAAAAATTAACAGAAGAAGTTGAAAAGTACAATTAAATACTTGTAAACAAATAAAAGCATGTTATCTTTGCACTCTAAAATCGCGAGATGCTTAGACATAGCTCAGCGAGAGAGATTTGAAATAATGAGTTGATTTATAGAAAAACCTAGTTTTTTCACTATCAATTTTAAACATATATCGCGGGATAGAGCAGTATCCCGTAACAAGTACGGGACAGGGTACCTACCAGTTTAGTACTTTATTGAAAAATAAAATTAAAAAGTAACATTGTTACTAAAACATACATCGCGGGATAGAGCAGTAGGTAGCTCGTTGGGCTCATAACCCAAAGGTCACTGGTTCGAGTCCAGTTCCCGCTACTAAGAAAGCCTCTTGAGAAATCAAGAGGCTTTTTATTTTGGATGAATGTTAAACAATTAAGTTCTTAGATAAATAAAAGACTGCCATTTCTAGCAGTCTCTCTTAGATTAAACCCAAACAAAATATTTTACCAATTACCTAAACCAGCATGGTCTGGGCTATTGTATTGTAAACCATTGACACCATTACAAGGATCGTTTTCAACTTGTTGAATAATTGCAAACTGTCCCCAAATTACAGGTCCAATAACAGTTCCATCAGCATTGACCCAATTCCCGTTATCTACATAAGCATCTAATGGAGTAGCGATAATTTTAGAAAAATAAGTCCAATGACATTCGTTTCCATCACCATCAATATAAGTACCTGTCCAGTGATTTGTTACCCATGCCCCAGAGTCTCTATAAGTAGCATAACCAAGATGTCTATCTAATTTAAAATCACCATCGCAATCTGTATTGGATAACCATGCATCATTCCATTTCATAACTAATTTCCAGCCTGGATACCCATAATCACCAACATACAGATGAGCTTGGTAGTTATAACCAAAATCAGTATAACCAGTTTCAATAGGGTTACCTTGGGAGTCAAACAACAAACCACTCTGTATGGTAGTACAACCATCAGGTGTTCTAGTTTGAATCACATCAGTGGATAAATCAGCTGTTACAGAATCATCAATAGATTCCTTTTGACAAGAAATTGTAATTAAAGCAATAATAGCAATGCTGCTAAATAAAAAAACTTTTTCATTATAATATATATTTAAAAGGTTAGTTATAAAAAGACAATATTATCTTTTTATTAATTATAGGAAAATTACTACAGAATAGTTAATTTTTAAAAAGTTTTAGCTGAATAACCTATTTACTCGATATATAGCTAATAGTCAAAATTATATAAATAAAAAATGAGGATTAGATAATTTAAATTCTAAAACAGATAAGAAATTAAGATTAAGAGGATTTTTCTCAACATATTCCATCGCTTTTTATTTTTTCTTTATTTTTGTGAATATCTATGGCAAAAAAAGGAAAAGAGAAAAACACTCGAAATAAAACGAAACACACCACATTAATTAATCGTAAAAAGAATAAACTACGAAAAGAACAAGAAACTCGTAAAGAAAAACTAAAACAAATTATTAAAATTGCAAATCAACCGGATGCTGATAAAAGTAATTAATCACCTAGTAAACGAACACTCAAAGCTTCTTGCTTTTGCAAATAAACTACCATGTTAAAAGCCGTTTTATTTGATATGGATGGGGTAATTGTGGATACAGAGCCGCTACATTGCAAAGCGTATTACAACATGTTTGCTGCGGTAAACATTTCTGTTTCAGTTAACCTATACGAATCCTTCACTGGGCAATCTACTAGTAGTATTTGTAGGCAACTTTGTACTATTTTTAAATTAAGAGAACCCCCAGAGAGGTTAGTTCAGTTAAAAAGAGATTTTTTTAAGGAGCTGTTTTTTAAGGATGATAATCTTGAATTAATTGATGGCGTTTTAGAGCGAATAAAAGACTATCACAAAAATGGACTTACCCTAGTGCTGGCTTCTTCTGCTTCTATGACTACCATTAATGCTGTTTTTGACCGATTTAATTTAAATAAATATTTTATAGCGAAACTCAGTGGAGCAGATTTAAAAGCATCCAAACCACATCCAGAAATATTTATAAAGGCAGCAATGGCTTCTGGGTTTTCAAAAAAAGAATGTATGGTGATTGAAGATTCTACTAATGGAATAGCTGCCGCTAAAGCTGCTGGAATATTTTGTATTGGGTTTAGGAGTCCACATTCAAAAAATCAGGAATATACTTATGCAGATTTGGTGATTTCTAGTTTTAAGGAGATTAGGTTTGAAAAGGTGATGAGCTTAGTGAATGATGATTAGTGAATAGGGTAACGAAGGAGTTAATGAGGTTTCCTTACGATAACCTCCTCAGTTTTTAATATTAGTAGTATGATATATGTTATGTTTTTATTGAATAATTTAAGATAATTTTGAGTTCTATTAAATAGAAAGCTATGAGCAATACAAAGGAATGTTTAGTATGTAAAAAGTCATCATTTGAAACACCAGTAACAAAGTTTCATTATAAAGAGAGTGACTTTTATATTTGTCCACAACATATCCCCATTTTAATACATAATCCACAAGATTTAGTAGGGTTATTGGAGGGCGCAGACAAATTACAAGGAGGATAAAAAAATAAAAACATTTATTTTTTCACAATGTAAATTCTTATAATAAATCCTAATTGTAAATAAAACAATTAAGATTCTTATAGATCTTTAACAGATGCTATAAAATTTTTGGTTCCGTTATAAAAGAGACCTCTTGAGAAATCAAGGGGCTTTTTTTATAGTATCTTTGCAAAACTAATTAGTAAGAATAGATGACTCACAAAGCAGGATTTGTAAATATTATTGGAAACCCAAACGTAGGTAAAAGCACTTTGATGAATGCTTTTGTTGGCGAGCGCCTGTCTATTATAACTTCAAAAGCGCAGACGACGCGCCATCGTATTTTAGGGATTGTAAATGGGGAAGATTTTCAAATGATTTTGAGTGATACTCCGGGTATTATTAAACCAGCTTACGAGTTGCAAAAAAGCATGATGGGATTTGTAAAATCTGCCTTTGAGGATGCCGATGTATTGATTTATATGGTTGAATTAGGAGAGAAAGATCTTAAAGATGAAACCTTTTTTAATAAAATAACCCATGCCAAAATACCAGTTTTGTTATTGATTAATAAAATTGATAAGGGAAACGAAGAATTACTTTCTGAAGCGCTAGAACTTTGGCAAAATAAAGTCCCCAATGCACAAATATTTGCTATTTCAGCCCTAGAAAATTTTGGAGTACCTGAAGTATTTCAACGAATCGTAGAATTACTTCCAGAGTCTCCCGCTTTCTATCCAAAAGATCAATTAACAGATAAGCCAGAACGTTTTTTTGTAAACGAAATCATTCGCGAAAAA
>JAUVAS010000006.1 GCA_030591585.1 Flavobacterium sp.
ATTTTCTTGGCTAAGCGCTTCCCCCCAACTTTTAAAAGCAAAATGAATATTCTCTTGGGTAAACCAGCCATTATGAGATTTAGCAAGAGGTATGAGTTCTTTCATCCCTTCAAAAAAGGAATCGTTCTGTAAAACAGTATTGTTTCTATTGTTTTCTTTTGAAGTAAACTGACTAATAAATTCACCTAATTTTATAAAGGCGTAGATTCTATAATCTTTTAACATTTTCTCTTGGGCATTTTAATTATCCTTTAAAATAGGTCATTTGTGAATAGCTTACATTGGTAATTCTCACTTCTAACATTAACTCTAATTCAGAAATTTTATTAAAGGTAACTATATAATCGGAAGGAAAGCCATTTGGCATATCTACAATGATTTTATATTTATAAATACTATTAGAATTTTCAATTTCTACTAAAGTTCTATTTGGATCATTTTCTATTAATTCTGAATAATTTGTTTCTTGGTCTTCTTGATTTATCAATACAACATTATCATTAGAAATAATATACGTTTTTAGAAATGCTGTTTCTAGTTCATTATTCCAGGTTCCTAATAACCAATTTGGAGGATTGAAAGTACTGTTGTCTGTTGAATTGCTATTATCACAAGAAATAAGAATTAATATAAAAATAAGAGTGAGTGACTTTTTAGCAGTTGACATTACTATTTATTTAATTAACTTTGATTGTTACCTGAATCGATAAAGACTTTGCAAAGTTAGAAAAAGAATACTCGTTGGCAATATTTATAGTAATTTTAGTGGACATCTAAAGGTTTTTTTTTCTATATTTTTCTGGTCTATTTTTCTCCATTGCCTTGCGTTCGGCTTCATATTTTTGAAGTTGTGCTTTTCTGGAAGCTTCGATTTCTCTCTGTTGTGCTTTTTTCAATTCCTCTATGGCAGCTTCGTTTTTCTTGTTTACAACAATTTCGACCTCAGAGGTTTTAGTAGTTTCTTTCTTTTTTGTAGAATATATTTCATTTTGATTTTCAACACCTGTGTCATTAATCTCAATAACTTGTTTTTCTTTTTTAACGGTTTCGCTTATTATTACTTCTTCAGTAACACCTTTAGTCACTGTAGTTGTAGTAATGGTTTCTTCTTGTACATTTTTTAGTTTACTTTTTTCTTGAGCTAGTAAGCAAGTCGAAAAAAAGAAAAATGCTAGTACAAATAGTGTTACTTTTTTCATGATAAGTTAAGTTTGAAAATTTAGGATAGGTAAATATAATAAAAACAAGATAAAAACACAATTGCTATGTTTAACTGATACTGTATATTTGCAGCCATTAAAAAAATAAAATAATGAAAGCAGGAATTGTTGGATTACCAAACGTAGGGAAATCTACTTTATTTAATTGTTTATCAAATGCAAAAGCGCAAAGTGCAAACTTTCCTTTTTGCACAATCGAACCTAATATTGGTGTGGTGAATGTGCCAGACGAACGATTAGAGAAATTAGAAGAATTGGTGAATCCAGAACGTGTGCTGCCTGCTACGGTAGAGATTGTAGATATTGCTGGATTGGTAAAAGGAGCGAGTAAGGGTGAAGGGTTAGGAAATCAGTTTCTAGGAAACATACGTGAAACAGATGCTATCTTACACGTACTTCGTTGTTTCGATAATGACAATATTATTCATGTAGATGGGAGCATAGATCCTATTAGAGATAAAGAAACGATAGATATAGAGCTTCAGTTAAAAGATTTAGAAACAGCAGAAAAGAAACTGGAGAAAGTAAAACGTGCTGCAAGAACTGGCGATAAAGAAGCTCAAAAAGAAGAAACTGCTATTCAAAAAGTGGTTACAGGATTAGAAGCAAGTATTTCGGTACGAGCTATAGATCTTACTGAAAGAGAGCGTGAGGAATATATCAATCAGATTCAGTTTATCACAGATAAGCCTGTGTTATATGTTTGTAATGTAGATGACGAATCTGCTGCAACCGGAAATGAATATGTTGATAAAGTAAAAGAAGCAGTTAAGAACGAAGATGCTGAAGTAATTGTATTAGCAGTTGGTACAGAAGCTGATATTAACGAATTAGAAGAGTATGAGGAGCGTCAGATGTTTTTAGAAGACCTTGGGTTAAAAGAACCAGGATCCGCAAAATTAATCCGTTCCGCTTATAAATTATTAAATTTACAAACCTATTTTACTGCAGGTGTAAAGGAAGTTCGAGCTTGGACAATTCCTGTAGGTTCTACAGCACCTCAAGCTGCAGGAGTAATCCATACCGATTTTGAAAAAGGGTTTATTCGTGCAGAAGTAATTAAATACGATGACTTTGTAAGTTTCGGAAGTGAAGCCAAAGTAAAAGAAGCAGGAAAACTTGCCGTAGAAGGGAAGGAATATATTGTGCAAGATGGCGATGTGATGCACTTTAGGTTTAATGTGTAACAAATTCCTGCGCAGGCAGGAATCTCAAATTTGTTTAGTATAAAAATTCTAGATTTTTTTACAGTAATATTTTCATTTAAAAAACAAAATAAGGTCCTTGTTGGTCTAAATCAGATTCTGAATCGTAATTAGGATTATCTTTAAGTGGGTCATAATCTTCTTCTTGATATGAATCATATGAGGACATTTTATCAATTTGTTTTCTATTAAGCAATTCATATGATTCATCATTATTACTTTTATTAATATCTAACAAATAATATTTAAGAAACAATTCAATGTCATTTATCGATAAATCTTTGAAAAGGCTAGAGAAAATAGCATAATTACTACTTAAACCTTCTCCAAAATATAAAGGTTCACTTATTGGATACCAAATCCATTTAGATGCAAATTCACGTAATATTTCTTCTGTATATTTAACCTCTTCATTAATTGAAAGGTCTTTCCTTACTATTTCTTCTTTATATTTATCGATTAAGTCAATATTATTATTAAAGTTAAATTTAGAAGAAACCCCCATCCAATTCAATTTACCTTTAAATTTATTTATTAAAAAAATATTCCAACACATACCTTCATTAAAACTCAAATAATTAAAATCTAATTTATCTTGACATTTTAAAATAAAATTTTCTGTCCCATCAAATGTAGTAACTCCACTTTATTCTTTGTTCATAAAGTGCAGCGGTCTTATATCTTTTTTCAGAAACTAAATGATAATTATCCTTAAATTTGTATTCCACAAAAAAAAGATATGGAAACAAATATCATAAATCAATTACAATGGCGATACGCCACCAAAAAGTTTGACGAAAACAAAAAACTTTCCCCAGAAAAGCTCAGTATCTTAAAAGAAGCATTTAATTTAACAGCAACATCTTATGGCTTGCAACCCGTTAAGATGGTCGTAGTGAGCAACCCTAAAACCATTCAAGACTTAGTGCCCATGTCCTACAATCAAGCACAAATTGGGACTGCTTCTCATATTTTGGTATTGTGTACTGAAACGAATGTGGATACCGCTTTTATAAAAAACTATTTCGATTTAGTAGAGAAAACTAGAAATACACCTAGAGATGTGTTAAGCTCTTTTGAAGAGTTTTTAATAGACGACTTCTCTGAAAAAACACAAGAAGAAAAAGATATTTGGGGAGCGAAACAAACCTATTTAATAATGGGAAATTTACTCACCGTTTGTGCTATTGAAGAAATTGATGCCTGCCCCATTGAAGGATTTGTGCCTAAACAGTATGACGAGTTTCTAAACTTTTCTGAAAAGGGTTTGCAATCTGTTTTGGTATTAGCAGTAGGCTATCGCGCTGAAGATGATATGTTTTCTGAAATGAAAAAAGTGAGACGTGAGCTAGAAGATATGGTGATTGAAATTAACTAGTTTGTCATTCAGAACGAAGTTTGCGTAGCGAAGAATCTTATTTCAAACACAACACTTATCTTTGTTCTACATCTAATAAACAATAACAATAAACAATAGTACACTATGCCTGGATTTGAAATATTTGGCGACGAAGAACGCAAACAAGTAAACGATGTTTTAGAAAGCGGAATTTTAATGCGTTATGGTTTCGACGGAATGCGAAATGGTCACTGGAAGGCAAAAGAATTTGAAACTTCCTTTGCTGAAAAAATGGGTACCGAATTTTGTCAGTTACTCTCAAGTGGGACTTCTGCATTAACTACAGCATTGGCGTCAGCAGGTATTGGAGCAGGAGATGAGGTGATTATGCCTGTATTTACTTTTGTAGCGAGCTTTGAGTCTATTTTAGCCTTGGGAGCCATTCCTGTTTTAGTGGATATTGACGATACTCTTACCCTTGATCCAAAAGCAGTAGCAGCGGCAATTACTCCTAAAACAAAATGTGTGATGCCGGTACATATGTGTGGGTCTATGGCAGATTTAGATGCCTTGCAAACCATCTGTAGTAAACATAATTTATTGTTATTAGAAGATGCTTGTCAGGCGCTTGGCGGAACCTATAAAGGAAAACAATTAGGAAGTATTGGTGATTTAGGATGCTTTTCTTTCGATTTTGTAAAGACCATCACTTGTGGCGAAGGAGGTGCTGTTATTACTAATAACAAAGCCTATTATATCAATTCAGATCAATATCAGGATCACGGTCATGACCATGTTGGGACAGATCGTGGAGCAGAAACACACCCTAACATGGGCTATAACTTTCGTATTTCTGAATTGCATGCCGCAGTAGGAATTGCACAACTGAATAAACTAGACCATATTTTAGCAATTCAGAAAAGAAATTATACCATGGTTAGAAATGCATTAGAAACCATTGAAGGAGTCACTTTTAGAAGAGTACCAGAAGGGGGAGAAGAAAACTATTCGTTTGTAAGCTTCTTTTTACCTACCGAAGAATTAACAAAAAAGGCTATCAATGCTTTATCTGAAGCAGGAGTAGAGGCCAATTTTTATTGGTACACCAACAATTGGCATTATATAAATGGTTGGGAACACCTACGGAATCTAAAATCTTTAGGAAGGGTAACTAATGAGGTTCGTAACCAATTAGAAAAACTGAATACTACTAATTTTTTAAAAAGCGATGCAGTGATGAGCCGTACCATTTCTTCTTTAGTGAAAATTGGTTGGACGGAAGCTGAAGTTATAGAACGTGCTGAAAAGATGAAGAAAGCGATTAATTCTGTTTTATAATAAGAATTAATAAGTCACATATTCAGTAATCTCTAAACCATAGCCAATCATCCCCACTCTTTTTTGAATGTTCTTAGAGTTTGAAACCAGTTTGATTTTATTAATTCCTAAATCGTGAAGAATTTGTGCTCCAATTCCAAAATCTTTGGAGTCCATAACAATTCTAGGTGCTTTAGAAATTTCATTGCCGCTTTGAGACTCTTTTAACGCTTTTAATCTGGAGAGTAAATTTAATGACTGGCTTTGCTGATTGATAAATACAATAGCGCCTTTGCCATCTTCATTAAAGACCGAAAACATATCGTCTAATTTCTTGTCAGAATTATTGGTTAGCGTTCCTAATATGTCATTATTAATTAAAGTAGAATTTACCTTCACTAAAACAGCTTCATTTTCGCTCCAATGACCTTTGGTTAACGCAATATGAATTTGATTATTGGTCGTTTGTTGGTAAGCTCTCAATCTAAAACTTCCGTATTTAGTATTTAACTGAAAGTCTTCTTTTTTACTAATTAACGAATCGTGCTCCATTCGGTAGGCAACTAAATCTTCAATAGAGATAAGTTTTAAATCGAATTTTTTAGCAACCTCCGCCAATTGAGGAAGACGTGCCATGGTGCCATCTTCGTTTAATATTTCAACTAAAATCCCAGCGGGCTGTAAACCAGCAAGCCTTGCTAAATCTATAGAGGCTTCGGTATGTCCTGTTCTACGTAAAACACCGCCTTCTTTAGCGCGTAACGGGAAAATATGACCAGGACGGCCTAAGTCGTGAATTTTGGTATTCTTATCTACTAATGCTTTAATTGTTTTTGCACGATCGTGTACAGATATTCCTGTAGTACACCCATTTCCAATTAAATCTACCGAAACGGTAAACTGTGTATTATGTAGCACAGTATTGTTTTTCACCATCATATTTAAGCCCAAATCTTCGCAACGTTCTTCGGTAAGTGGTGCGCAAATAAGTCCTCGACCATGAGTGGCCATAAAGTTGATCATTTCGGGAGTTGCCATTTCGGCAGCTGCAATAAAATCGCCTTCATTTTCGCGGTTTTCATCATCTACTACAATAATTACCTTCCCATTTTTGATGTCCTCAATGGCTTCTTCAATGGTGTTTAGTTGTATAGAAGTGTTATTTTGTGTAGTTGTCATAGCAATATATTATTGGTGCGAAGATAATTAAAGTTTAAAAGGTAATTTACCTTATTATTTCTAATTCTTCCCTCATTTTCTTTTTAAAATAATAGTGTAATAATACATAAAGTAATGGTCCAAATATTACTAAAATGAGCGTTAGTCCTAATTCTCTTTTCTTACCTATTTTTTTATAGAAATTATAATAATTTATAATTGCTTTTATTACGAAAAAATAAAATAGTAAACTAGATAAAATCTTAATAAAGTACAAGATGATAAAAATACTCTCAGAATTTTGATAATCTAAAACTTCAATTAGTATCATTAGTATAATAAGTGCTAATGAGGTAAAATAAAGAATCAATGCCGTCTTAGAATTTTTAGAAAATTCTTTATGTGATTTAGCAGCATTAGTATATTTTACATTTTCAAAATCGCCACTAACTTTTAATTGTTGCTCGTTATAACCTAATTCTTTTAGTCTTTGTAATACGCCTATTTTAATGTCTTCAGAATAATTATACTGTCTATAATTCTTTAAAATATCTTTTAGCTGATCTTCCCTTTTAGCGAGTATAAATGCTTTCTCTTGTTGTGTTAATAAAACTTTATTTTCTTCAGTTTGAGTGTCCTCAGAATCTAATTTTGAAAACCATTTAAAACGCTGTATAAAAGCACCCATATCTACAATACCTTGATCTGTTGTGGCACGATAGGTAAGCCATATACCAAGAGGAAGCATGATAATTGTACTCAACCAGGAAGCTATAATGGGAGCTAGGGTTCCGTCTTCTGCACTATTTTTAGCAAAAATACCAATAAAGTGATAGGTTAAAAATATTAGGATAGCAACCACCATAGGCATTCCCATTCCTCCTTTTCTAATAATTGCACCCAATGGAGCGCCAACAAAAAATAAAATAATACAAGCAATTGGCAACACATATTTATCATGCAGAGCGGTTTCAAATTTATTTAACCGTTTGGTTTTTATAGCATATTCTTTCTTTTTAGAATCTAGGGATTGCAATGTGCTTTTAATATTGTTGAGGGCTAATTTTACAATACTAACTTGGTTTTTTACATCAAAAAGGTGGAGAAGGGTATCGGTTGATTTGAACACCAATGTGTCATTTTTTTTATAGAAAACACTATTATTGTCTTTGTCATGACGAAACTTAGCCATACCAGCTCTGTAATACATATTATTAGAAAAAGCAATCATTGAGTTTGTGAAACGTTGTGACTGGGAGTCGATTTCTGCTTTTAGTTCTTTAACATTGAACATGTTTTGATTGTTTAACTTATTTTCTTTGTCAACATCTTTATTGTTTAATTCGGTAAGGTCTATATTAATTGTGTACTCTTCAAAATAGCTTTTTACAAAGGGTTCTCTTTTTTGTTTTTTAGGGTCTTTTGTTTGTACTTCACTATAATAGTTTCCGTCTTTTAAAACCAAAGAAAGGGTATTACTACCTTCTTTACTGGTCAACTCTCCATTATCTGCAATGATTACCGTATGGTTGCCTCTAATTCTTTTTGAGTCTTTTTGATGAATTACAATAGTGCTTAAAAATTGGTCATTATCACCACTTTTTTTGTCTACTTTAATATTGAAATCATCACCAATCTGACTAAATTGCCCCTCAGCAATTACCATAGAGGGTTTAAATTGTTGAATGTTTCGTCTAAGGTTTAACCATTTATATTCAGAATAAGGAATGACATTATTAGCGAAGAAAAACACCAAAACCCCTAATAATACTATAAAAAATATCAGGCTTTTCATAGCTCTTTGAAGGGAGATTCCTGTAGATTTCATTGCTGCGAATTCATAGTTTTCAGAAAAACTCCCGAAAACCATCAACGAAGTAACTAATATTGTAAGTGGTAATACTAAAGGGATTAGCCTTGGAGAAACATACCAAAGAAATTTTAATACAATGACAAGGTCTAGCCCTCTACCTGCCAATTCGGAAATATATAACCAGATACTCTGAAGTATGAAAATAAACATCAAAATTATAAATACACTAAAAAAAGTCTTTAGGTAAGTGGTTAAAATATATTTGTCTAATACTTTCATGAGGAGATTAGTCCAGCTTATTTATATAATAACCCTCTTCTTTATAGTTCTCTTCATCAAAATTAAATAGGATTTTTGAAATGACTTGATTGGTTTTAAAAGAAGTTACCGTAATGGTGTATTGAGTCCCGTAAGAGTCTGTCTGAATCAATTTATAGATATGTTTTGTTTGCATATCTATGCCTAAAAGAATGTCTTTAATTTCGGCATTGTTGTCTATAGGAATTAATTTCACATACTGAATCTTTCTTCCTTTTACCGTCTGTACCACATCCATTTTAGTAGTATATCCATGTTCATAAAAGGTGAGTAATTTTGAAGCTGAAATATTACCATCTTCTTGCTCATTATAGGATGAAATGGTAACTTCTTCATCTTCAGGGTTAATAGTGTAGATAGTAGCTCCATCAAAAATACGGGTGATTCCCAGCATATTTAGCAGGTACTTTTCTCCTTGCATCGTGATGTCTCCTCGAGTATCTTGCTTAATGTTTTCCTTAGTATTACTTAAGGTGTATTTAAAATTTATGGCAATGTTATCGTAGCTTTTTACCTTGTTGGATACTTCGTTTAATAAAGTGGTTGCTTCTTGAGCTTGTGCTGTAATAACGGTTAAAAAGAGTAAACAGCTTATGGTGATTTTATAAATGTTAATCATTTCCTTCGTTTTCTAAAAATTGATTTAATGCTTCAAGTGTTGGAACGAGTACCTGTCTTGCTTTACTACCTTCAAAAGGACCTACAATTCCTGCAGCTTCTAATTGGTCAATAATTCTTCCAGCTCTATTATAGCCTAATTTTAATTTTCGTTGTAATAATGAAGTTGACCCTTGTTGTGCAATGACCAATACTTCTGCAGCATCCCTAAAGAGCTTGTCGCGTTCGTTTATGTCATTATCAAGAGCTGTGCCACCTTCTTCACTAACGTATTCTGGTAATAAATATGCATCTGGATACGCTCTTTGCGACCCAATAAAATCTGTAATGTCTGCTACTTCTGGGGTATCTACAAAAGCACATTGTATTCTTATTAATTCATTTCCTTGCGTGTACAACATATCTCCACGTCCAATTAATTGATCGGCCCCTGAGCTATCTAAAATAGTACGAGAATCGATTTTACTAGTTACTCTAAAAGCAGCTCTTGCTGGAAAATTTGCTTTAATAATTCCTGTAATTACATTAACAGAAGGCCTCTGGGTTGCGACAATTAAATGAATACCAATAGCACGTGCTAACTGAGCCATACGAGCAATAGGAGTTTCTACTTCTTTGCCTGCCGTCATAATCAAATCTGCAAACTCATCAATTACCAATACGATGTAGGGTAAGAATCGGTGGCCATCATTCGGATTTAATTTCCGGGCTTTAAACTTGGTATTATATTCTTTGATGTTACGTACCATTGCATCTTTCAGTAAGTCGTAACGTGTGTCCATTTCAATACACATAGAGTTGAGTGTATTTACAACTTTGGTGGTGTCGGTGATGATGGCTTCTTCAGAATCTGGCAACTTTGCTAAGTAATGACGCTCTATTTTATTAAATAATGTAAGCTCTACTTTTTTAGGATCTACTAGAACAAACTTTACTTCGGCAGGATGTTTTTTATAAAGTAACGAAGTAAGAATTGCATTTAAACCCACAGATTTTCCTTGTCCTGTAGCACCCGCCATAAGGAGGTGAGGCATCTTAGCTAAATCTACTACAAAAGTTTCGTTACTAATGGTTTTTCCGAAAGCAATTGGAAGTTCCATTTCTGCATTCTGAAATTTTGGTGAAGCAATTACAGAACGCATAGATACGATACTCGGGTTTTTATTTGGCACTTCAATACCAATAGTTCCACGACCTGGGATAGGAGCAATAATACGAATTCCCAATGCTGAAAGTGATAATGCAATGTCGTCTTCTAGGTTTTTAATTTTTGAAATTCGAATACCTGCTTCGGGAACAATTTCATACAGTGTTACCGTTGGACCAACCGTAGCTTTAATAGTTGCAATCCCAATTTTATAATTGTTAAGTGTGCTTACAATTTTGTTTTTATTTTCTTCAAGCTCTTCTTGGTTAATGGTAATTCCTGTATTACTAGCATAATCATTAAGCAAATCGATTGTTGGAAATTTGTATTTACTGAGTTCTAACGTTGGATCAAACTCACCATATTTACTTACTATTTTGTCACTAAGGTTTTTCTCCACAACTTCCTCTTCAACGGCTTGTTTAATTTCCATGGTAACTTCTTCTTCAGGAGGAGAAATTTGTTTTTCTTTTTTCAAAGTTATTTCTTCTAAAGGAGGAAAAGAGTCTGTGTTTCTTTCTTCTGAAGGCTTAGAAAGGTCAATCTCGGGTGAAGTTTCTTCATTTATAGGGGTTTCATCTGAAACAAAATCTGCAGCAATATCTTTTTTGGTTCTTTTAAAAGATGCACCTACTTTGTCTGGTGTAATGTTTAAGCGGATAACGAAATAAACAATTAGTAAAAAAACCATTACTAAAATAGTACCAATAAAGCCTAAATAATCCTGAAGTAAATCGTTGATTTCATAGCCAATAGTCCCGCTATATAGTTTGTTGATGGAAGAAAAGAAAGCAAAAAATACTGAAACCCAAATCATAACCAAACAGCCCCAAAACCAAAACTTAAAAAGTTGCCTTTTAGTAAAGTCAAAAAAGTAATAAACTCCAGTTAGGGTTAATAAAAACGCAAAAATTAAAGAGGAGATTCCAAAGCCATTATAGATAAAAAAATGCCCTAAATGCGCACCAAATGTACTAAGCCAGTTATTAGATTCTAAATTTCGAGAGACACCTTCGGTAAGAATACTTTGATCTGCCTGCCAAGTAAAAACATAGGATACAAAAGAGAAAAGAAGGGCAATCCCAAATAAAATTAAAAAGCTACCCAATACTATTTTTTGTTGTTTGGATAACTTTAGACTAATTTTTTTGCGTGTCTTTATGGAAGACTTACCGTTGCTTTTCTTTTTTCTGGCCATTAATTAGTGGGTTGTATTTCAACAAAAATACAAATATCAAACGGTACAAGCGATATATTATTTTTGTTTTACTAAAATTTTGGAATATAAATAATACAAGCAATAATTAAAGCTGCAATAGCTGTAAAAAACACGGCTCCTGCTGCGATGTCTTTTATATAACCAATTTTAGGATGTTGCGCTGGATGAATAAAATTGGCAATTTCTTCAATAGCAGTATTGAGCCCTTCGATCGCTAGGACTAAAGCAATGCTTATGGTTTGTAAAATCCATTCGGTAGAAGATATACTAAAATAAAAACCTGCTATTGTTATTAGTATCGCTATTGTTATTTGAATTTTAATACTTGCCTCATTTTTAACTAATAACAAAGCTCCTTTGATTGCATAACCAATACTTTTAATACGGTTTGTTAGAAAGGATTCTTTTTTAGTCATGTTTTGATTTTATGATTCAAAAATAGAAAAAAAAGGCTACCTATTTTAGGTAGCCTTTAAATTGTTATAAGAGCCTATTGTAAAAACAATGATTCTGTTTTCTATATTTTATTAGAAATCTTTATTTTAAAGCTTCTAAGGCAGCATCGTAATTAGGTTCGTTAGCTGTTTCTGAAACTTGTTCTGTATAAAGAATGGTTCCGTTTTCATCTAAAACGACCACCGATCTAGAAAGTAAAGCATCTAAAGGGCCATTTGTAAATAACACACCATACTCTTTTCCAAATTGTCCGTTTTTATAATCTGAAAGGTTAATTACATTTTCTAATCCTTCAGCTCCACAAAAACGTCCTTGAGCAAATGGTAAGTCTCTAGAAATACATAATACTTTTGTGTTTTCTAAACCTGAAGCTAATTTGTTAAATTGCCTAACTGAAGCAGCACATGTTCCCGTATCTAAACTTGGGAAAATATTTAAGACTATTTTACTTCCAGAAAAATCTTCTAATGTTTTAGTAGAAAGATCTCCAGCTGTTAATGAAAAATTTGGAGATTTATCGCCTACTGCTGGTAATTCTCCAGATGTTTGAAAAGGATTGCCTTTTAATGTTACTGTTGCCATTTTTTATATGTTTTATTTGTTAATGTGAAGCTAAATACTCAGCAGTATCTTTTGCATTAGGTTTCATTGCATCATCACCTTCTTTCCAGTTTGCAGGACAAACTTCACCTACTGTTTGAACATGTGTGTATGCATCAATAAGGCGTAAATATTCGTTTACATTTCTTCCTAAAGGCATATCGTTTACACTTTCATGGAAAATTTTTCCTTCTTCGTCAATAAGGTAAGTAGCTCTATAAGTTACATTACTTCCTTCAATTTGGATAGTGTCGGTTTCTTCATCGTATACTTCATTAGCGATATCTAAAATCCCTAATACACTAGATAAATTACGTGTAGTATCTGCAAGTAGAGGATACGTAACTCCTTCAATCCCTCCATTATCTTTAGCAGTGCTTAACCAAGCAAAATGTACTTGAGCAGAATCGCAAGAGGCTCCAATAACTAGGGTGTTTCTTTTTTCGAATTCCCCTAATGCTGCTTGAAACGCATGTAGCTCTGTTGGGCAAACAAATGTGAAGTCTTTTGGGTACCAAAACAAGACTACTTTTTTCTTGTTGTTCACCGCTTCGTCTAAAACGTTTACATTTGATGATTCTCCCTTACTATTCATAGCTTCTATGGTGATGTTTGGGAATTTTTTTCCTACTAATGACATAATTTTATTTTTAGATTATTAAATTTCTATGATACAAAAATACGATACAAACAGAGGTTTTTACTCAAAAATAATTTTAATTTTTTATTGAGCTATAGAGAAATGCTATAGGCAGTTATTTTTGAAATAAGTAAAATTTATTCTGAAATAGTAACAGCTTCTTTTTTTACTAATTGCTTTATTTTAATGTTTAATGCAGCAAATAATAAAGTGGTAAAAGGACTCATCCAATTAAAGAATGCATACATAAAATATTCGCCTACTCCTACGCCTAATACTCCACTTTGATAAGCTCCACAGGTATTCCAGGGGATTAATACAGAGGTTACTGTTCCTGCATCTTCTAATGTTCTGCTTAAGTTTTCGGGAGCAAGCCCTCGGTCTTCAAAAGCATTTTTAAACATTTTCCCAGGAATTACAATCGCTAAATATTGGTCACTTGCTATAATATTTAAACCCAAACAACTAAAAACAGTACTGGCAAATAAGCCAAAAACAGTATGTGCCATTTTTAATAAGGCTTTGGTAATTCTTGCTAATGCTCCAATGGCGTCCATAATACCTCCAAAGACCATAGCACAAATTATTAAGAAAATAGTCCAGAGCATGCCTTTCATTCCTCCAGAACTAAATAGGTCGTTTAGTTTTTCATTATCGGTTACAATTTGAATATCTGTAAAAATAGAATTGAAAATGGCAGTAATATTTGAAGAAGAAAGATTACCTAATACTTCTTGTTGAAATATAAAAGCGAAAACAATAGCTAGTAATACACCAGATCCTAATGCAATTAGTGGTTTTGTCTTAAATAATATTAATGCGATAACAGCTAGCGGTACAATAAATAAATAAGGGGTAATATTAAATGTATTGTCTATAGAATTTAGTAAACCACTTACGTCAGCAGATCCCGTTGTATCAATATTCATACTTATAATACTAAAAATGATTAGTGTAATTATTATAGTAGGTATTGTGGTAATTGCCATATACCTAATATGGGTAAATAAATCGGTTCCTGCCATAGCAGGAGCAAGGTTGGTAGTATCACTCAATGGCGACATCTTGTCTCCAAAATAAGCGCCAGATATTACGGCTCCTGCGACCATTCCTAAATTAATTCCTAAGGCTTCTCCAATTCCTATTAGTGCAATTCCTACGGTGGCAGAAGTGGTCCAAGAACTTCCGGTTGCAATAGAAATAAGAGCCGCAATTATTACACAAGCTGGTAAAAATATCGAAGGACTTAATACTTGTAATCCGTAATAAACCATAGCGGGTATTACACCACTAATTAGCCATGTTCCAGCAAGTGCACCAACGAGAAAAAGAATCATTATGGGTACAAATACACTTCTTAGGTTTTCCCATATTTCAGCAATCATGGTTTTTATTCCTACTTTATTTCTAAAGCCTACTATAGTGGCGATACCTCCACCAATCAATAAAATAAACTGATTTGAATAATCGCCTAATGCTACTCCGTCTGCAAAAAAGATATTGTAAGCAAGCATTGTCATTAATAAAATAACAGGGATTAAAGCTTCTCTGAAGGATAATTCTACATTTTCAATAATGTGTTGACCGTCAACTTTTAATTCGGAAAGGTTTTTATTCTCTTGCATACAATTTGTTTTTAGGATTGTAATGTTACGATTTTGAGTAGTTATTTGCAAATGTTAATATTGTAGGGATTTTCATATTTATGGGTAAAATATATTTTATTTATATTTGCCCTCCCGGTCATTTTACAGCTTACTTTATAACTAACCAATTATGAAAAAAACCATTATTTTTACAGGACTTCTATTCGCTTTTTTTACAACAATTGCACAAGTAGGAATAGGGACTGTCACACCAGAAGCATCATCTCAACTTGATATTACAGCAACAGATAAGGGAATTTTGATTCCTAGAATGACGGAGGTACAGCGCGATGCTATTTCTTTACCCGCAACTAGTTTATTAATTTATCAGACAGATAATACGTCGGGGTATTATTACTATAATGGTAGTGCTTGGATTTCGTTTAAAGGGGTTGAAAAAATAGATGATTTAATAGATGGTAAATCTGACAGTGATGGCTCACAAGATGGATCTTCTGTTTTTTTAGGAATTGACGCAGGCCTAAATGATGACAGTACTAATAATATGAACGTTGGTGTTGGGTTCAATTCACTAAAATCTAATACAACTGGATATTATAATACTGCTAATGGATATGCTTCACTTTATACTAATGTTGGGGGAAGTAATAATACTGCTAATGGAACCTTTTCTTTAAGTTTTAATACCGGAGGAAGTGGTAATACCGCTATTGGAATGAACGCACTTTATAATAACACATTGGGAGATGGTAATACTGCTAATGGAGGCGGATCACTTTATACCAATACGGAAGGTATTAATAATACAGCCAATGGAGTTAATTCTCTTCATTTTAATGCATTGGGAGACTACAATACTGCTTTAGGATATCAAGCAGGGCTTTTAAGTGTAGGAGATAGTAACGTGTTTTTGGGACACCAAGCAGGTTATAACGAAACGGGGAGCAACAAACTATATATTGAAAACATAGCCACCACAGCAGATAATGCATTAATTTATGGTGAATTTGGTGTAGACAACACAACTACGGGTAATATATTACGTACTAATTCTCAATTTCAAATTGGTAACCCAACGGTTTCAGGCTATGCTTTTCCAACCATTGACGGTACATCAAATCAAGTCTTATCTACAGATGGTTCAGGAACTATGAGTTGGGTTACACCAACAGATGCTGATGTCACTGAGGTATTAGCAGGAGATGGACTTATTAATGGAGGTGCTTCAGGTGCGATTACTTTAGATGTAGTAGCTACTAATGGTCTTACTGATACTGCAGATGATATTAGGTTAGGCGGAACGTTAACAGAAAATACAACGTTTAGCCAAGGAGCTTATGGTATGACTTTTAATTTAAATAGCACCGGAGATTTTAAAATACAAGATGTTGGCGTAACTCAGTTTGAAATTGCAGATACTGGAATATCTTATTTTGGAAATGATACCTATTGGAAAGATGCTAATACCTCAGGCACAGTTTTAGCAAGAATATATGACAATGTAGATGACGGTCAGTTTGACCTTTATTCAAATGGATTAGTTCAACATAAGTTAAATACAGTAGGAACAACAGTCTTTAATGAACAAGGATTTGCAGTTGATTTCCGAGTAGAATCTAATGGCAATGCCAATATGTTTTTTGTTGATGCTAGTACAAATAGAGTCGGGATTGGAACATTAGTACCAGTATCTCGTTTTCATGTAAGTGGAGGTAGAGTTGAATTTACCAATACTACTGATGCAACTGGAACTGCTGGATCTGGTGTATTGGAGATAGGAAATTCATTACGACTTGATGGAAACGAGATAATAACCAACACGAATTCAATATTATCTATTCAAGCAGATAATAATGGGGACCTTCGGGTAGACACAAATACTCTTGTTGTAGATGCTAGTGCCAATAGAGTAGGTATTGGAACTACTTTTCCAGCATATCAATTAACCTTAACAACAAATTCAGCTGCGAAGCCAACTTCTAGTGCATGGACCATAGCTTCAGATGAGCGTTTAAAAACTAATGTTAAGCCATTTACTGAGGGATTGTCATTGATAAACAAAATAAATCCAGTTTGGTTTACTTATAATGGTAAAGCAGGAATGCCTAATGAAACTGGAGTTGGTACTTTAGCGCAAGAATTCCAAAAAATCGCACCCTATATGGTGAAGCCCTGGGAGTATAATAATGAAAAAGGTGTTTCAGAAACTTATTTAGGAATAGACTATGGTCCATTAACTTTTGTAATAGTTAATGCCATTCAAGAACAACAACAAGAAATAGAAGAACTAAAAGAACAATTGGAAAGTCAACAAAAAGAAATTGATGCTATTAAAGCAATGTTAAGCAAACAATAGTGTTATTAGTTTCACATACAAAAAAAGGCTGTCTAATTAGACCGCCTTTTTTAATTTATTAATGGTTTTTGAGGTTTATAAAGTCTCTTGTGGCTCAGATTCTAATATACCCACCTTATTCATGCATCTACGCATCATTCTAAAAGTACGTTCAATATCATTATCCAATCCAATAGAAAAACGAACTAATCCATCGCTAAGTCCCATTTCTTTTTGTTCGTCTTCAGGAATCTCTGATGAAGTAGAAGTGCCTGGAGCAGAGAATAAAGTCTTGTAAAACCCTAAGCTTACTGCTAAATAGCCTAAATTTTCTTTTTGCATTAATTCCATTAACGCATTTGCTTTTTCTAATGAACCGAAATCAACAGTTAATAAACCACCAAACCCATATTCTTCATTGATCATAGTTTTAAATAACTCATGAGATGGGTGAGAAGGGAGTCCTGGGTAAACTGTTTTTAAGCCTAAATCTTCAAACTTTTCAGCTAGATAAGCTGCATTTTTACTATGCTGTTTAATACGAATGTGCAGTGTTCGCATATTCTTTAAAATTGAAGCAGAACGCAAACTATCCATTGAAGGTCCTAACAACATGGCAGAACCATCTATAACACTTCGCATAGCATCAATTAGTTCTTGAGAGCCACAAACTACCCCACCCATAGTGTCATTAGTTCCGTTGATGAATTTTGTTAAACTGTGTAAAACAACATCTGCTCCCAATTCTATAGGAGAGATTGACATAGGTGAGAAAGTATTATCTACTAATAACTGTAGCCCGTGTTTTTTTGCAAGTTTTGCTAATCCTCTAATGTCAGCAACTTCTAATAAAGGATTACTTACAGCTTCACAGTATATGATTTTTGTATTCTCATTAATAGCCGCCTCAACTGCATCAAGGCTTGTAATATTAACAAAACTAGTATTTACATTAAATCTTGGAGCAAAGTTTTTTAAGAATGCATAAGTTCCGCCATAGATAGTTCTACTAGAAACAATATGATCACCAGCACCACAAAAATGTAAGATAGTGGCAGTTATTGCTCCCATACCAGAACCAGCAACATTTGCAGTTTCTGTACCTTCCATAGCAGCAAGAGCTTCTCCTAAATATAAATTACTTGGTGAAGTATGTCTTGAATATAAATAGCATCCGTCTGCCTGACCTTCAAAAGTATCAAGCATTGTTTTTGCTGAAAGAAATGTATAAGTTGCAGAATCTGAAATAGATGGATTTACACCACCAAATTCGCCAAAATATTGTAAATCTTGAATCTTATTTGCGGGCCTGAATTTCATATTAATAGTTTTTGAATTAGACACAAATTTACAATTCAATAGTTTATTAATCAACTATATTGATTGTATTGAGAATATAAAACTATCAAAATCAAATAAACAAGAAAATAATTCTTAATTTTAATTAAATCTTAGTATTTTTCAGAAAAATATTCAGAAAAATGAAACTAGATGCTACCGATAGGAAACTGTTAAATTACCTTCAAGAAAATTGCAAACAGACCAATAAAGAATTGTCTTCAAAATTAAACTTATCTGTTACGGCAGTCTATGAACGTATAAAAAAACTAGAAAGAGAAGGGGTTATAAAACAACATGTTAGTATCTTAAACAAAGAGAAGGTGGATATGGGGTTTTTGGTGTTTTGTCAAATTAAGTTAGTGCAACACGCCAAAGAATACCTGACCAAATTTGAAAAAGAAGTAACAAAACTGGATGAGGTGTTGGAATGTTTTCACGTTAGTGGCGACTATGATTATCTACTAAAAGTAATTGTAAAAGATATGCCACATTTTAGATCCTTTATGGTAACAAAATTAACAACCTTAAAGCATATTGGTAGTACGCATACTTCCTTTACAATTAGTGAAGTAAAGAATACTACTACGATACCTTTGATTTAAGGATATAAAGTTTACAACCCTTTAACTGCCGACTCAGCACAGCGTTCTCCGTCCATAGCAGCAGAAACAATCCCGCCTGCATAACCACCACCTTCACCACAAGGAAACAACCCTTCAATTTCGGGATGTTCTAAATTTTCATTTCTGGGAATAGTAATAGGGGAAGAAGTACGAGATTCTACTCCAACAACATTTGCTTCGGAAGTATAAAATCCTTTCATTTTTATTCCGAATTGTTTAAAACCTGTTCGTAATTTACCGCCAATTAACTTCGGAAGCAAGGAGTGAAGCGGAGCCGATTTTAAACCAGGCTGATAAGAAGTAGGATTTAGGTCTAAAGACATGTTGCCTTCCACAAAATCTGTTAATCGTTGTGCGGGTGCTGTTTGTGTTCTTCCGCCAGAAGTCCACGCTAATTTCTCTAAAGATTTTTGATATTCCAACCCTTTTAAAGGACCGTATTTTTCAAATTTAGGAAGGTCTTTATGTACATCAATCTCTACTACAATCCCAGAATTTGCATAGGGAGTATTCCGTTTAGAAGGTGACATTCCATTGACAACAATCTCACCATTTTCCGTTGCTGCTGGGACTATAAATCCGCCAGGGCACATGCAAAATGAATACACTCCACGACCTTTTACTTGATTTACCAAACTATACGAAGCAGCCGGAAGTAAGGGATCTCTCTCAGTTTCGCAATGATATTGAATAGAATCAATTATATGTTGCGGATGCTCTACCCGAACACCCATTGCAAAAGATTTAGCAATTAAGGAAGCTTCTTTTTTATGAAGTAAATAGTAGATGTCTCTTGCCGAATGTCCTGTTGCTAAAATCACTCGATTAACAATCATTTCATTCCCATTTTGTAATTGGATAGATTTAATCGTATTATTTTTAATTACAAAATCGACTACTCGAGTTTCAAAATGAATTTCTCCTCCGTGTTTCAAAATAGTTTCTCGAATATTTATCACCACTTTCGGAAGTTTATTGGTGCCAATATGCGGATGGGCATCTATAAGAATTTGCTCTGTAGCTCCGTGATATACTAAGTTTTCAAAAATACGTCGAACGTCACCTCGCTTTAAACTTCGGGTATATAGTTTCCCGTCAGAATAGGTTCCAGCACCCCCTTCACCAAAGCAATAATTAGAATCTTCATTCACAAAATGATCTTGGTTAATGGCTTTTAAATCTTTTCTGCGGTCTTGAACATTTTTTCCTCGCTCTAAAACAATGGGTTTGAAACCTAACTCAATACAACGCAGCGCAGCATACATTCCTGCGGGTCCAAAGCCAATAATGTGAATTTCTTTGGCAGACGAAACATCTTTATAAGGAAAGGAATACAAAGAAGATGCAGGCATTTTTTCACGAATATAAACCGCAACTTTGTAATTAAAAATAATAGCAGCTTTTCTGGCATCGATAGATTTCCGAAGAACTTTTACCCCAGTAATATCTTTTATATCAATTCTTAAAACCCGAGCAGCTTTTGTTTTTAAAATGTCTGTTAGGTTTTCTTCTTTAAGTTTAATACGTAGCTGAATCTCTTTAATCATGATTGCAAAATTAACTAAATTTTAGAGAGAATTGAATTTTAATAAATCTTCACATTCTAAAATCGTAAATCGGGCTATAAAATTTTATATTTGCCCACGTTAAAAATGAAAAGATTATGAACTCATACGATGTTACCGTTATCGGCTCCGGACCTGGAGGGTATGTTGCAGCTATTCGTTGCGCACAATTAGGAATGAAAACCGCTTTAATTGAAAAGTACAATATTCTTGGCGGAACTTGTCTAAACGTAGGTTGTATACCAAGTAAGGCATTATTAGATTCCTCACATCATTATGAAGATGCTCTCAAACATTTTGAAGAACACGGTATCGAAATTTCTGGAGAAGTGAAAATAAGTCTTGAAAAAATGATTGCCCGTAAAGATAAAGTGGTGGAACAAACTACTGCCGGAATCGATTTCTTAATGAAGAAAAATAAGATTGATGTTCTTACGGGTTTGGGGAGTTTTAAAGATGCAACTCACATCATTATTTCAAAAGAAGAGGGTTCTTCGGAAGAAATTGAAACCAAAAATGTAATTATTGCTACGGGATCTAAACCTTCTAGTTTGCCTTTTATTTCAATTGATAAGGAAAGAGTAATCACTTCAACTGAAGCGTTGAAACTGAAAGAAATTCCGAAGCACCTAGTAGTCATTGGCGGAGGAGTTATTGGTTTAGAACTCGGACAAGTATACAGAAGATTAGGAGCTGAGGTTTCAGTAATTGAATATTTAGACCGTATAATTCCAACAATGGATAAGGCGCAAAGTAGAGAATTAACCAAGGCGATGAAAAAGCAAGGAGTAAAATTTTACCTTTCGCATAAAGTCTCTGGAATTACTAATAACGGAAATGAAGTAACGGTTACCGCAACAGATAAAAAAGATAGAGAAGTAAGTTTTACAGGAGACTATTGTTTGGTTTCGGTGGGGCGTCGTCCATTTACAGATGGGCTAAATGCGGATAATGCAGGTATTAAATTATCTGAAAGAGGACAGATAGAAGTCAATGAAAATTTACAAACCAACATCCCCAATATCTACGCAATTGGCGATGTAATAAAAGGAGCGATGTTAGCTCATAAAGCGGAAGAAGAGGGTGTATTTGTTGCTGAAACTTTAGCAGGACAAAAACCACATATTAATTATAATTTAATCCCAGGAGTTGTGTACACGTGGCCTGAAGTGGCTTCAGTCGGTAAAACAGAACAACAACTTATCGAGGATGGTGTAAAATACAAGTCGGGGCAATTTCCAATGCGTGCTTTAGGTCGTGCAAGAGCAAGTGGAGATACTGACGGATTTGTAAAAATATTAAGTGACGAAGCTACCGATGAGGTTTTAGGAGTACATATGGTAGGAGCGCGAGTAGCAGACCTTATTGCAGAAGCAGTAGTTGCTATGGAGTTTAGAGCCAGTGCAGAAGATATTGCACGTATGAGCCACGCACATCCAACCTATGCCGAAGCTGTAAAAGAAGCCGCTTTAGCAGCTACAGGAGATAGAGCCTTGCATATATAGCTTTTTATTTAGAACCCCGAAGGGTGAAGAATCTAATATTAATTTTAAAAATCCATTCCGATTCTATCGGAATGGATTTTTAATTTTCAATACCTTTACTTTTTATTAAAAAATGATATTTTGGACCTTACTATATAGTTTTAATGACGCATAAAAACCCACTTCCTAATTTACACACCTATCAGTTTAGAGATGTAGCGTTTAATGAACTCATGCAAAACAGAATAAACAAAGTGCTTATTGTCTGTTCTAATTATGATTATTATATGTTAGAGTCTGATGGCAGAATAGATGAACATATTTTTAATGAATACACTTCTTTGAATTTAAGATATCCACCAAGTTTTATTCATGCTAATTCTGCTAAGAGAGCTGTTAGGAAATTAAAAACTAATAAAATAGATCTGGTAATCACATGGTTAGATGTTGGTAACTATAATGCTTTTGAAGCTTCAAAACAAATAAAAGAAGCCTTTCCAGAGGTGCCAATTGTTGCCTTGAGTAATTATTCTTCAGAATTAAATAAAAAATTAAAAAGTGAGAAAGCACGTGTAATTGATTATGTTTTTCATTGGAATGGCAATGTGGGTATTTTTTTAGCCATCATCAAATTGATTGAGGATCGTATGAATGCCGAACATGACATAAATACTATTGGTGTAAAAGCTATTTTATTAGTAGAAGATTCTTTAAAGTTTTACTCACGTTATTTACCTATAATTTATAATATTCTTTTAAAGCAAACACGCTCATCTATGTCTGAAGGCTTAAATGAACACCGCCAAATGATGTTAATGCGTGGACGTCCTAAGATTTTACTTTCGGTAAATTATGAAGAAGGCCTAGAGTTATTCGAAAAATATAAAAACAATCTTTTAGGGGTCATTTCCGATGTGAGTTATAACAGAGGTGGCGTTCGTGATAAACATGCTGGGTTTGAACTTTTAAAATATGTTCGCAGTTATAAACGTTATTTTCCATTTTTAATACAGTCTTCTGAAAAAGAAAATGAAAAATTAGCATTAGAATTAAAAGGTAAATTTCTGTATAAATATTCAGAAACATTGGGTACGGATTTAAAAAACTATATCAATAAATATTTTTCTTTTGGTGATTTCGAGTTTTGGGATCCTGAGCAAAAGAAAGTACTTGCTGTTGTAAAAGATTTAAAGTGTTTTCAAAAAGCCCTCCAGACAGTTAGTTTGGATTCAATTAGATATCATGCGGTACGTAGTGAATATTCTAAATGGCTTAAGTCTAGAGCATTATTTCCATTGGCAAATTTGTTTAGTAATATAGAATATGATGATTTTGATGATACAGAACAAATAAGAATTTTTCTTTTAGAATCCTTAAAAGTGTATCGAGTTTATAGATCAAGAGGGGTTATTGTCAAATTTGATAAAGATAAATACGATGAATTTTTAGGCTTTGCTCGTATCGGTAATGGTGCTTTAGGTGGGAAAGCCCGTGGTTTGGCATTTATTGATTCCTTTTTAAAACGTCATAGGCTTTTTAATAAGTATGAAGGTGTGCAAATTTCAATTCCGCGTACAGTAGTTTTAACCACAGATATTTTTGATGAATTTATGGAAAAGCATCATTTGATACGATTTGTTGCAAAATGTGATAATGATGATGAAATACTAAATAAATTTATTTCTAAACCACTTCCTGAATGGGCCTTGCAAGATATACAGGCTTTTTTAAATGTTGTAAAAAGACCCATTGCTGTTAGATCGTCAAGTGTTTTAGAAGACTCGCATTATCAGCCTTTTGCAGGGGTGTTTGCTACGTATATGATTCCGAATACCAACGATGATAGAATGCTAAATATGGTTTCGAATGCTGTTAAATCTGTTATGGCATCTGCCTTTTTTCAAAGTTCTAAGAATTATTTAAAAGCAACAGCACATTCTATTGAAGAAGATAAAATGGCTGTAATCTTGCAAGAAGTTACAGGTAAGGAGTATAATGAGGTGTATTATCCTAATATTTCTGGGGTTGCCCGTTCTATAAATTTTTATCCTATAGGAGATGAAAAACCAAATGAGGGTATAGCCGACATAGCAACAGGTTTGGGTGAAATAATTGTAGGTGGTGGACGTGTTTTACGGTTTTCTCCAAAACATCCCAAAAAAATATTGCAATTATCGTCACCAGATTCAACACAACGTGAAACGCAACAGTATTTATATGGGTTGGATTTAAATCCAGATAGTTATAAAGTATCTACGAGCGAGGCTATCAATAAAAAGAAAATTTCAGTTAGAGCAGCTAAAAGCCATGGATCATTAAAATTTGTTGCTTCAACATACGATTTACAAAATAACGTAATTAAACCAGGCGTATTACATGACGGTATAAGAGTCATAACTTTTGACAATGTATTAAAATATGATACTTTTCCATTGCCAGAAATATTACAAGAATTACTTAGAATTGGGCAAAGAGAAATGCGTAATCCTATTGAAATGGAATTTGCAGTAAATCTTGATGTGCCAAAAGGTAAATCTAAAATTTTTAGTTTTTTACAAATAAGACCTATAGTAGAAAGTGTTGATACCAATAACTTATTACCAAAAGAGTTAAGGACTGAAGATACTATCATATATTCAGAATCTGCTTTGGGTAATGGTAGTTATAATCATATTTATGACTTTGTTTATATTAGACCAGAAACGTTTAATCCAGCAAATACTAGAGCTATAGCGGTAGCAGTAGAAATACTCAATAAAAAATTTATAGAAGACGATAAACAATATATTTTGGTAGGTCCTGGACGTTGGGGTTCAAGCGATCCTTGGTTAGGTATTCCTGTTATTTGGCCACAAATATCTGCTGCTAAAATAATAGTCGAAGCAGGTTTACACGATTTTAGAATTGACCCTAGTCAAGGTACACACTTCTTTCAAAATTTAACATCATTTAAAGTGGGTTATTTTACTATAAACCCTTTTATGAATGATGGCTTTTTCGATATAGATTATCTTAATAAACAACCTGCTATTTGCGAAAATGAATTCTTAAGGCATATCAGGTTTAAAAACCCATTAAAAGTTATTATTGAAGGTAAAACTAATAGAGCTGCTATTTTTAAAGAGGGTTTTGAATTAAAAAAACCGGAAGATAGTTTAGAAAATGGTTTAGATGAATTACCACCTCAGGGTTTTATGTAACAAAAGTATCCATTTTCTATTTAAAGTGTTATTTAAACACCTTATAATCAATGATATGAATTTAAAATAATTATTATCATATTCATAAAATAAGTCACAAATAGCAAGAATAATGTAATTATTATATTTAATTTTGTTCCTGAATTTTAATAAAAAATTCAAAAAATTTAAGTCACTATATTTTTATAATATGAATGTACAAAATATACTATTAAATCTCGAAGCAAAGCATCCAGGTGAGCAGGAATACCTTCAAGCAGTTACTGAAGTACTAGAATCTATTGAAGGCATTTACAATGAAAATCCACAATACGAATCAGCAAAAATTATTGAACGTTTAGTAGAGCCAGACCGTATCTTAACATTTCGGGTGTCTTGGGTAGACGACAGAGGTCAGGTTCAAGTTAATTTGGGTCATCGTGTTCAGTTTAACAATGCTATTGGTCCATATAAAGGAGGCTTAAGATTGCATCCAAGTGTTAATTTAAGTATTCTTAAATTTTTAGGATTTGAACAAACTTTTAAAAATGCTTTAACAACATTACCTATGGGTGGTGCTAAAGGAGGATCAGATTTTAATCCTAAAGGAAAATCTGATAATGAAATTATGAGATTTTGTCAAGCATTTATGTTAGAGTTATGGCACATAATTGGTCCAAATACAGATGTTCCTGCTGGTGATATTGGAACGGGAGGTCGCGAAATTGGTTACTTATACGGAATGTACAAAAAGCTCAAAATGGAAAATACCGGTATTTTAACCGGTAAAGGTCTTAATTGGGGGGGTAGTTTGGTTAGACCAGAAGCGACAGGTTTTGGAGCAACTTATTTTGTCAACGAAATGCTAAAAGCAAACAATGATTCTTTTAAAGGGAAAATCGTTACTGTTTCCGGATTTGGAAATGTTGCTTGGGGTGTAGCTTTAAAAGTTACAGAACTAGGAGGTAAGGTTGTAACCATATCTGGCCCTGATGGATATATTTATGACGAAAAAGGTTTAGATGCAGATAAAATTGATTATTTGTTGACACTTCGTGCATCTAATAACGATATAGTTTCTCCATATGCAGAAGAATTTCCAGAGGCTAAATTTATTGCCAATAAAAAACCTTGGGAAGTAACATGTGATATTGCTATGCCAAGTGCTATTCAAAATGAATTGAATGATGATGATGCAGCATTATTATTATCAAATGATGTGAAATATGTAGCAGAAGTCTCCAATATGGGTTGTACATCTGAAGCTGTGGAAGCTTTTCATAAAGCACAAATACCATTTGGCCCAGGAAAAGCGGTTAATGCAGGAGGTGTAGGTGTTTCTGGTTTAGAAATGTCTCAAAATGCAATGAAATTAAACTGGACAGTAGAAGAAGTTGATGCTAAATTACATCAAATGATGTTTTCAATACATGAAGCTTGTACCAAGTACGGAACAGAGCCAGACGGTTATGTAAATTATGTTGATGGCGCTAATATTGCAGGCTTTATTAAAGTAGCAGATGCGATGCTAGATCAGGGTATTATTTAATTCAAGTCAATTGAGCTTGTTTTGACACCTCGTTAGCTTCGTTAATGTGTTAAAGAATCTCAATAATATAAAAATCCATCCTGTTTCTATCGGGATGGATTTTTTATTTTCTATACCTTTGGTTTTTACTTTTAATAAATGATTTTCGGAAAATAAAAAGTTTCCCGATTACTCGGAAAATGAATATGAAAAAAATAATAGCCTTTGCAGGAAGTAATAGTAGTACTTCTATCAATCATAAATTTGTATCCTTTGCAGCTTTGCAAATAAAAAATCACGATGTAAATGTAATTAGGCTTACAGATTTCGAGTTGCCTATGTTTAGTGAAGATATTGAAAAAGAAACGGGATTTCCTGTTAATTTAGAAAAGTTAAATCAAGTAATTTCTGAAGCAGATGCAGTAATCGTTTCAGTAAACGAGTATAATAGTGGTGTTTCAGGTTTTTTTAAAAACACTACCGATTGGCTTTCACGTATCAACCGTGATTTTCTAAAAGACAAAAAAGTATTGTTATTATCTACTTCACCAGGAGGTAGAGGAGCTATGACAGCATTGGAATTTACTAAAAATGTATTTCCAAGATTTGGTGCAGACATCACAGATAGTTTTAGTTTTCCGAAGTTTTATGAGAATTTTTCTTCCGAAGAAAATAAGATTATAGAGGAGACATTAGCAGATGATTTTAATGAAGTACTTCAAAATTTTGTACGTCAATTGGAAGCCTAATGCGCGTTGTAAAAAAACATTCGGTAACACTTACTGAAGATTTTAAAAAATCAATACTCCATTGGGCGCAACAGTTTGATGAAGTAATTTGGTTAGATTCTAACCACCACCAGCAAGACCATTCTAAGTATAAAGCCATACTTGCTGTAGATGCTTTTACGGCTGTTAAAACAGATGAGTTTAAAGCTTTTGAAAAATTAGAAGAATACCAAGCCAAAACCAACGATTGGCTTTTTGGCTACCTCACCTATGACATTAAAAATGATGTAGAGAGATTAAGCTCTAATAATTTTGATGGCTTACACTTTCCCGATTTGTATTTTTTTCAACCCAAAAAAGTATTTCTTTTTACTGAAAATGAAGTTGAAATTCAATATCTCAATTTTGTAGATGATGAGATAGAAGCAGATTGGCAAGAAATAACACATCTTAGTAAAAACTTGCATTATTTTGAGCCTGACCGTCTTTGTGAGACTAAAGGGCCAAAGAACTTAACGAAAGAGAATGAAAATAACCCAATAAAAATTCATCTTCGAACCTCTAAAGATTCCTATTTTGAAAAAATAAATACCATGCTTCAGCACATTCATAAAGGGGATATTTATGAAGCTAATTTTTGTCAGGAGTTTTATTCAGAAAACATAAGTATCGATGCGGTAAAAACCTATTTACATTTAAATGATATTTCTAAATCCCCATTTGCAACCTACTTAAAGCTTGGTGGTTTTTATTCATTTTCAGCTTCACCAGAGCGTTATATTAAGAAAACAGGAAATAAGGTAATCTCTCAACCCATTAAAGGAACAGCGAAGCGTCATTTAAATAAAGTAGAAGACGCTCAATTAAAATCAGATTTACAAAAAGATACAAAAGAGCGAAGTGAAAACATAATGATAACCGATTTGGTTAGAAATGACCTGTCGAGGTTTGCGGTAAAAGGTTCGGTAAAAGTAGAAGAGCTTTGTAAAGTATATACTTTTGAGCAAGTTCATCAAATGATTTCTACAATTTCTTGTGAAGTTGAAGAAAGTATAAGCCCCGTTTCAATTTTAAAGAAGACATTTCCAATGGGAAGTATGACGGGTGCTCCAAAGATTTCAGCAATGAAAATTATTGAAAAGTTAGAAGATGCAAAACGAGGATTATATAGCGGGACTATTGGTTATTTTACCCCAAGTGGAGATTTCGATTTTAATGTGATTATTCGCAGTATTTTATATAATTCAGAAAATAAATACGTAAGCTTCTCGGTAGGAGGTGCTATTACGGCAAAGTCTATTCCCGAAAAAGAATACGAAGAATGCCTTTTGAAAGCTAAGGCAATGCGGGAAGTTTTGGAAAGTTAATTCCTGCATTTCGACTTAGCTCAATATAGACTTCAGCAGGAATCTTATGAATAAAAGTTATATTTTTAATTAAGAGAATTTTACAATTTTAAAGTTACGATATTTCTTAAATTTGCAAGAATATTTTAAACGAATGCTCAAAAACATAAACCAACATATAAACAGTAACTTCTCTTTCTTACAAGAAGAAAGACTCCTTATCGCATGTAGTGGAGGACTGGATAGTGTAGTACTTTCCAGACTGTTAAAAGAGTTGAAATTTAATATTTCATTAGCACATTGTAATTTCTCCTTACGTGGAAAAGAAAGTGATGGTGATGAAAAATTTGTAGTAGCATTAGCAGACAAATTATCAATTCCAGTTTTTACGAAAATATTTGATACAAAGCAATACGCAAAAGAATTGAAGATATCCACACAAATGGCTGCTAGAAATTTGCGATATACTTGGTTTGAGGAATTAATCCAACAACATTCGTTCGATTATTTACTAACGGCACACCATTTAGATGATGATTTAGAGACGTTTTTCATTAATCTTTCCAGAGGAACGGGATTGCGAGGGCTAACCGGGATTCCTGATGTTAATGAGAAAATTGTTCGGCCTTTATTAGCTTTTTCAAGAGAAGAAATTCTTGCGTATGCTCAAGAAAAAAATATTTCTTGGCGAGAAGATAGTAGCAATGCTAAAGCTGATTACCTTCGGAATAAATTGAGATTAGAAGTCATTCCAAAATATAAAGAAGCGGCGGATACGGTTTTAAAAAACTTTCAACAAACTCAAAGACATCTGCAAGAAAGTCAATTATTGATTGATGATTATATGATGTTGATTCAGAATTTAGTGATAACGAAAGTCAATGATGGGTTTGAATTTAATATTAAAAAATTAGGAGAGCTTCCCAATACAAGCGCACTTTTATACGAGCTGCTATCATCCTATGGATTCACAGCTTGGGAGGATATTTCAGAATTATTAACAGCACAAAGTGGAAAGCAAGTTTTTTCTAATACGCATCGTATTTTAAAAGATAGAGAAGTGTTGTTGTTGACTGAGATTATTTCCGACGTATCTATTGAAAAGACAATTATTTCCGAAGAAACAAAAGTGATTGAAGTCCCTATAAAACTACAGTTTGAAAAGGTTTCAAGTATTGAAGATCTAAATAAACACATTGTTTATTTAGACAATTTGAAACTCAAATATTCATTAGAGTTACGAAAATGGAAAGAGGGAGATTATTTTTATCCCTTTGGAATGAAAGGAAAAAAGAAACTTAGTAAGTTTTTTAAAGATGAAAAGTTATCTTTGGTTGCTAAAGAAAAAATTTGGGTATTGTGCTCTGAAAATGAAATAGTTTGGATTGTTGGAATGCGTTCAGATGAAAGGTTTAAAGTTGAAAATACTACTCGAGAAATATTAAAAATCACCTACAAACAATAATAAGATGAAGAAACTACTTTTTTTAATTTCCCTATTAGGAATTGTATTACCAACGCTTGCGCAAGATTTTACAACTATGGGCGGGCAATCTGCAGACATTAAAAACCCGTTAGTTTGGGAAGGAAGCATAAAAAAAAATAGTGATACCGAATATGAAATTTCAATAACAGGTTTTATTGATAAAGACTGGCATGTGTACTCACAACACACTCCTAATGAAGAAATAGGCCCCATTCCTTTAGAAATTACATTTTTAAATGCCGATACAGATTTTACTTTGGAAGGCTCTTTAGAGGAAAGTGAAACTCATAGAACTTATAGTGATGTATGGGGATTTGATGAGGTGTATTTTTCTGAAATCGTTGTTTTAACTCAAAAAATAATAGTAACCAATCCAGATACGAAAGTAATCAAGGCAAATCTTTTTTATCAAGTATGTATTGATGTTTGTTTAAATGAAGAGCGCTACATTGTTTTTGACCTTTCAGAAAATAAAGTGAAATTTATTGAGAATTACGATGATTTTGAGTCGTATGTAGCTAAGGAAAAATCAAAAACAGCGGTAGAAGAAACTAAAAAAGATGATACTACCGTAGATAATTCATCTGTTGAGGATTCTGAGAAAGATTCTGAAGCCAAAGGACTATGGACTATATTTTTCATAGCATTTTTATCTGGTTTTGCAGCCTTGTTAACACCTTGTGTTTTTCCTATGATTCCGTTAACAGTAAGTTACTTTACTAAGCAAAGTAAAACTAAAGCTGCAGGAATTAAAAATGCAATCCTCTACGGAATTTTCATCATTATAATATATGTACTATTAGGCTCTGTAATTGTTGGCGTATTTGGGGCTGATTCCTTAAATGCACTGTCCACAAATGTGTGGTTTAATATTATATTCTTCTTATTATTAGTGGTGTTTGCAGTTTCTTTTCTAGGTGCTTTTGAGATTACTTTACCACAATCTTGGTCTAATAAAGTAGATAGCCAAGCAGATAGAGGTGGGATTATTGGAATCTTTTTTATGGCATTGGCTCTAGCAATTGTGTCTTTTTCTTGTACGGGTCCTATTGTTGGAACGCTTTTAGTAGAATCGGCTTCAAAAGGAGGTATTGCACCTATCGTAGGGATGTTCGGTTTCTCATTAGCAATTGCATTACCTTTTGCATTGTTTGCAATGTTCCCTGGATGGATGAATTCACTTCCCAAATCTGGAGGATGGTTAAATACTGTAAAAGTGTTTTTAGGATTTTTAGAATTAGCTTTAGCATTTAAATTCCTTTCCAATGCAGATTTAGTATTGCAATTACATTGGTTAGAAAGAGAAATGTTTTTAGCAATTTGGATCGCAATATTTGGTGTGATGGCTTTGTATCTCTTCGGAAAAATAAAACTACCTCACGATGGTAATGATGAGCATATCTCAGTGGGTAGATTGTCTTTAGGATTGATAGTTTTAGCATTTACTATCTATTTAATTCCAGGGCTTTGGGGAGCACCATTAAAATTAATAAGCGGATTCCCACCACCTTTAAATTATAGCGAAGCACCTTATGGAGTAGGTTTTACTAAATTGAGTAATGGTATTAATTCTTCTGAAAGCACATTGCCAGATGGTGCAGAATTGGGTCCACATGATATTATAGCATTTAATGATTATGAAAGGGGTTTAGCATATGCTAAAAAAGTTAATAAACCAATTTTATTAGATTTTACAGGCTATGCTTGTGTAAATTGCAGAAAGATGGAAGAACGAGTATGGGCGAGTCCTCATATTTTAGGTACTTTAAATAACGACATTGTGCTTATTTCATTATATGTTGATGATAAGCGCTCACTCCCAAAAGGTGAGCAATATACCAGTGAAACTACAGGAAAACGTATTAAATCTATTGGTAATAAGTGGAGTGATTTTCAAATTAAAAACTACCAAGCAAATGCACAACCTTATTATGTGTTGATGGATTTAAACGAAAAAAACCTGATAGACCCAATTGGGTATACCCCAGATATAGATGAGTATAAAGAATGGCTTCAAAAAGGGATTGGTTCTTTTGAAAAATAGCATTATAAAAAAAGCATCTCGATAATTATCGAGATGCTTTCAACAAACCTAACTTAGTTAATTGTAATAAATCGTTTAACCTAAATTTTCTATCCCCACAAAAAATATAGATCAATAAATTAACTATTTATACTACAAAGATAGATGAAGAGTTGTTATAAAACTATGCGTAGAAACACGTATTTTTAATATTTTAGTAAACAATTATGAAACTAGCATGTTAAAATTTTTTAGACCCAAGGAAATGACTAATAACGAACAGCATGTGACCGGTTTAATAAAATAATTTACCCAATGGCAAAAGCAATAAAAAAAGTTGGAGTATTAACCAGTGGAGGAGATTCTCCAGGAATGAATGCAGCTATTCGTGCCGTAGTGCGTTCTTGTGCATATCATAATTTAGAATGTGTTGGTATTTACAGAGGCTATGAAGGTTTAATAGAAGGGGATTTTGTTTCACTTAATGCTCGTTCTGTAAAAAACTTAATTAACAGAGGAGGAACTTTTTTGAAATCTGCAAGATCACCAGAATTTAGAACAAAAGAAGGTAGAAAATTAGCGATAGACCATTTAAAGAAAGCAAAAATAGATGCACTTGTTGTAATTGGAGGAGACGGAACATTTAGAGGAGCAATTGCATTAGGAGAAGAATTTAATTTTCCTATCATCGGACTCCCAGGAACTATAGATAACGATATTAATGGCACCGATTTTACTATTGGTTACGATACTGCATTAAACACAGTAGTTGAAGCTATAGATAAGATTAGAGATACCGCCCATTCACATAACCGAATATTTTTAGTGGAAGTGATGGGAAGAGATGCAGGCGATATTGCTTTAAGTGCAGGTATTGGTTCTGGAGCTGAAGTGATTTTAATTCCTGAACAAAATATGGGAAGAGATCGTTTGGTAGCGTCTTTAAAGAGAAATAAAAAATCTGGGAAAACATCTAGCATTGTTGTGGTCTCTGAAGGGGATAAAGTAGGAAAAAACATTTTTGAAGTTGCAGAATATATTGAAAACAACCTTGATGGATACGAAGTAAGAGTAACTGTTTTAGGACATGTGCAAAGGGGAGGGTCACCAAGTTGTAGGGATAGAGTATTTGCCAGCAGATTGGGGGTTAGCGCCATTGATGCCTTATTAAAAGGGGAGTCAAATGTAATGGTTGGAATTAAAGATAATAAAGTGGTATCCGTGCCTTTTATAGAAACAATAGAGGGTGAAAATGAAATTGATACCGAATTAATAAGAGTGGCGGATATAACGTCTATTTAAAAAAATGAAATATTTTATAATAATTATAACACTTTTTACTTCTGTTTTGAGTTTTGGACAAAATTCTGAACTTGAATCAAAACCTGAAAAACAAAAACAGAGTAAAATAAGATTGAGTCCTTTTTTTTCTTATGATTTTAATTTAAGTAACGATATTTATCATCATAACTATGGAACAACATATTTTACCTATGAAAAAGTAAATTATAGGGTAGGTATCGATGTTGATTATTTTTTAAAGAAGAATATTTCAATAAGCTTAGGTGTGAATTACTCAAATAAAAATTATGAATCTTGGTATAATTGTGAAGATTGTTTTAGCCCATTTTTTCAAGATATAAAATTACAATTTATAGATGTTCCTATATACGGTAGTTATCATATGAATTTTAATAAATTTAATTTTTTTGGCCAAATTGGAGTAGTTAATCATTTTACAATAAAGCGTGAAGTTCATTTTAACAATCAAGAAGTTATTTTAGAAAATATTAATAAATACTATTTAAGTGGGAAAATTGGATTAGGCGCAAGTTATCCGATTACAAATAAGCATCATTTATTTGTTCTTACAGATTATACAACAGGATTTACAGATATTTTTGGTAACGAAGATTATAAAATTAAAACTTTAGGAATTAGAATGGGAATTCAATTCCTATTATAAATAATAATTAATAAGATACCCGTTTTTACGGATAATAAATATGAAAAAAATAGGAATAAATGGCTTTGGCCGAATAGGAAGATTAGCGTTTAGAATTGCATCTCAGCATAGTGATGTTGAAGTAGTAGCGATTAACGATTTGTTAGATGTAGACCAGTTAGCTTACTTGCTAAAATATGATTCGGTTCATGGAAAATATAAAGGAGAGATAACAGTTAATAATGGTGCTTTAATTGTCGATGGAAAAACAATTAGAGTTACTTCAGAAAGAAATCCTGAAAATTTAAAATGGAATGAAGTTGATGTAGATATTGCAATTGACTGTACAGGTCTTTTTAAAGAATTAGACTCCGCTTCAGGGCATATAAAAGCTGGAGCAAAAAAAGTCGTGATTTCGGCACCTTCTAAAACAGCTCCTATGTTTGTAATGGGAGTGAATCACCTAGATGCAACCGCAGACGATACTATTGTGTCTTGCGCATCTTGTACTACCAATTGTTTGGCACCTTTAGCAAAAATATTGAATGATAATTTTGAGATTGTAGAAGGTTTAATGACAACTGTCCATGCGGCTACATCTACGCAGTTAACGGTAGATGGTCTAGCAGGAGGGTATAGAAAAGGTAGAAGTGCTATTAATAACATTATTCCTACTTCTACAGGAGCAGCCATTGCGGTTACCAAAGTAATTCCAGAATTAACAGGAAAACTTACAGGTATGGCTTTTAGGGTTCCTACGGCAGATGTTTCGGTGGTAGACTTAACGGTACGTGTAAAGAAATCAACAAACTTAGAAGAAATTAATCAACTTTTTAAAGAAGCTGCAGATGGTGCTTATAAAGGGGTTGTTCAGTATATTGATGATGAAGTAGTGTCTCAAGATTTTGTTTCAGAAACGCATTCGTGTAATTATGATTCTAAAGCGAGTATTGCTCTTAACGATAAATTCTTTAAGTTAGTGGCTTGGTATGATAATGAGTATGGTTATTCTTCAAAATTAATAGATTTAGCGGTACACATTTCTAATTTGTAGAAAATGATTTTAATAGCGGATGGTGGCTCCACAAAATGCGATTGGGTACTTCTAGATGAAAAAGGAGAAGTAGCTTTAAAAACTCGTACTGAAGGGTTAAATCCAGCCGTATTTCCTGAAGATGAATTATTAGAAAGAATACAATCAAATGTAGCGCTTCAAAAAATAGCCCAAACAGTTGATATTATAGATTTCTATGGAGCTGGTTGTGGAACAACTACACCAAGTGCCATTTTAAAAAATGTAATTCAGCAACTATTTCCAAAGGCAGAAGTGACTATTAATGAAGATCTTTTTGCCGCAGTATATGCAGTTACTACACAACCCGGGATAGTCTGTATATTAGGCACTGGCTCTAATAGTTGTTATTTTGATGGAAAAGAAATCCACTCTGCTACAGCATCCTTAGGCTATGTTTTAATGGATGAGGCTAGTGGAAATTATTTCGGAAAAAGACTTATTAGAGATTACTATTATAATAAAATGCCTTCAGAATTGGTTCAGAAATTTGAAGAAAGATTTGAATTAGGTGCAGACAGTATAAAAATGAATCTTTATAAAAAATCGAATCCGAATACCTATCTAGCTTCCTTTGCCGAATTTATTTTCACCAGTGAAGAGGTAAATGGTTATTTTTACAAATTGATAAGTGAAGGGGTTTCAAAATTTATCGAATATCGAATTCTTTGTTATAAAGAAGCACAACAAGTACCCATTCATTTTGTGGGTTCCATAGCGCATTTTTCTGAAGAGATTATTCGAGATTGTTTAAAACCGTACCACCTTGAATTAGGATCTATTGTAAGAAGACCCATAGATGGCCTAATTGATTATTATAAAAATAATAAGCTGAAATAAATGAGTTTACCATCCATAAATCCAACAACTACCGAAGCTTGGAAAAAGTTAGAAAAACATTTTCTTGAAGTTAAGGAACTTCATATGATGGATTTATTTACTCAAGATGAAAGTAGATCTAGTAAAATGAAAATTTCGTGGAATGATTTTCAGCTAGATTTTTCAAAGAATAGAATTACAGAGGAGACCTTGTCTTTATTGCTTCAATTAGCTGATGAGGTTGATTTAAAAGAAGCGATACAACTTCAGTTTAACGGTGATAAAATAAATCAAACAGAAGATAGAGCGGTGCTGCATACTTCCCTTCGTGATTTTACTTCAATGAAACCCGAAGTAAAAAGATCGCTTAAAAAAATGAAAAAGTTTTCCGAAGCTATCATTAAAGGAAAATGGAAAGGCTATTCAGGAAAACAAATAACCGATGTTGTAAATATTGGTATTGGGGGAAGTGATTTAGGACCAAAAATGGTATCAGATTCCCTTGCTTTTTATAAGAATCATTTAAAGGTTCATTATGTTTCTAATGTGGATGGAGATCATATTTTGGAAACAGTAAAAAATTTAAACAGAGAGACCACTTTGTTTATTGTGGTTTCAAAAACATTTACCACGCAGGAAACACTTGCCAATGCAACAACCATTAAAGATTGGTTTTTAAAAGAAGCCACACAATTGGATATTGAAAAACACTTTGTGGCAGTTTCTACAAATTTAAGTGCTGCTACTTATTTTGGAATTTCAGAAGATAATATATTCCCTTTGTGGGATTGGGTAGGAGGTAGATTTTCTTTATGGAGCGCTGTTGGATTATCCATTTGTTGTTCGGTTGGATATTCAAATTTTGAGGAATTATTGAAGGGTGCTCATGAGATGGATACTCATTTTAAAGATTCAGAATTTTCAGAAAATATCCCTGTGGTTTTGGCCTTGCTTTCTATCTGGTATAACAATTTTTATAAGTCTGAAACCGAAGCGGTAATTCCCTACACACAATATTTAGAAAAGTTTGTGCCTTACCTTCAACAGGCTGTGATGGAAAGTAATGGAAAAGAAGTGGATAGAAACGGAAACTCAATAAACTACCAAACAGGAACTATTGTTTGGGGAAATGTGGGTACCAACGCGCAACATGCATTCTTTCAGTTATTACATCAAGGTACAAAAATGATTCCGGTAGATTTTATAGGTTTTTCTGAATCGTTACACGGAAACCAAAAACATCACTCCTTATTAATGGCAAATTTCTATACCCAATCTGAAGCTTTATTGCAAGGGACTTATAATGAAGAAATTAATGAAAGCTATAGCGTTTTTAAAGGAAACAAACCCTCTAATACAATTCTTATAAATCAACTAACTCCAAAAAACTTAGGAAGTCTGATTGCAATGTACGAGCATAAACTTTTTGTACAAGGTATTATCTGGAATGTTTTTAGTTATGACCAATGGGGAGTTGAGTTGGGTAAAAAACTGGCTGATAAAAAATTACTCTCTTAGTTCTCTTAACCTTTTTTTGATAAAGGCTGTTTTTGTGTTTATAGCATTCATAAAAAAGTACTATCTTCAAACTTTCAATGACTCCCTAATTTTAATAACATGAATTTATGCTTACAAAAGTGTACGGGAGTGCTGTGTTTGGTGTTGAAGCAAACACAATAACCGTTGAGGTTAATGTAGATAAAGGGGTAGGGTACCATTTGGTAGGATTGCCAGATAATGCCATTAGAGAAAGTAATTTTAGAATTGCTGCGGCACTACAAAATAATGGTTATAAAATCCCAGGAAAAAAATTAATCCTCAATATGTCACCCGCAGATATGCGAAAGGAAGGCTCCGCCTATGACCTAACACTCGCTATGGGGATATTAGTGGCTACAGAACAGATTGAAGAAAAGAATCCGTTGAGCGACTATATTATTATGGGCGAACTTTCTTTAGACGGAAGTCTACAACCCATTCGAGGAGCTTTGCCAATTTCAATAAAAGCGAATGAAGAAGGGTTTAAAGGATTTATCTTACCAGAAATAAATGCCAAAGAAGCAGCCATTGTTGAAGGGATTAAAGTCTATGGTGTAAAAAGTATAAAAGAAGTAATCGATTTTTTTAATGAAGAAACTCCATTAGAACAAACCATTGTAGATATTGAAGCTGAATTCTACAACCATTTAGAAACTCCAGAATTCGATTTTGCAGATGTAAAAGGTCAAGAATCCATTAAACGCTGTATGGAAATTGCAGCAGCTGGGGGTCATAATATTATACTCATTGGGCCTCCTGGATCTGGAAAAACGATGTTAGCAAAGAGGCTGCCAAGTATTCTACCGCCAATGACTTTAGGTGAAGCTTTAGAAACCACAAAGATTCATAGTGTGGCTGGACGTACCATGAAAAAAGGAGGTATTATGAGTTCGCGCCCATTTAGAAGCCCTCATCATACAATTTCGGACGTAGCCCTCGTTGGTGGGGGAGCTTACCCACAACCTGGAGAGATTTCCCTATCACATAATGGAGTTTTATTTTTAGATGAATTACCCGAATTTAAGCGAGGCGTACTCGAAGTAATGCGACAGCCTTTAGAAGATAGGGAAGTCACCATTTCTAGAGCTAAATTTACAGTAACGTACCCTTCAAGTTTTATGTTGGTAGCGAGTATGAACCCAAGCCCCAGTGGTTATTTTAACGATCCCGACTCTCCAATGACTTCATCCCCAGCCGAAATGCAACGTTATTTAGGGAAGATTTCAGGACCTTTATTAGATCGTATCGATATTCATGTAGAAGTAACTCCTGTCCCTTTTGAAAAACTTAGTGAAGATCGTAGAGGAGAACTAAGTAATGTAATTAGAGAGCGTGTTACTAAAGCCAGAAAATTGCAATCAGCACGTTTCTCAGAATCTGAAACTGTTCATTATAATGCACAAATGGGAGTACAACAAATTAGAGCATTTTGTAAATTAGATGCGGTTTCATTAGATCTATTGAAAACTGCAATGGAACGCTTAAATCTTTCAGCAAGAGCCTATGACAGAATATTAAAAGTATCACGTACAATTGCCGATTTAGAAGCTTCTTTAGCTATTACTGGGGATCATATTTCCGAAGCAATACAGTATAGAAGTCTCGACAGAGATGGTTGGTTTGGATAATAATTTATTAATTCTGAGAGATTATCTACAACAGGAATAATAGTGCTTATGTGTCACCAATAAGTATTTGGTAAAAAACTTTCACTAATATTGCAATCTGAAAAGTCATCATTTAATGAAGCATTTCCTTTTTGTTATAATCACACTTTTTTTTATAAGTTGTACAAGTACTAAAACTGTGTATCACCTTCCTATACAAAAAGAAGAAGCACCTAAAAAACTAGTGGTTTTTATGGATGGGACGATGAACAATTCAAGTAGTTATACTAATGTTTCTAAACTCTACAACCTTACCATACTCCAAGATAGAGCTAATGTAAATGCAACTTATGTTGTGGGAGTAGGTAATCGTGGTTTTGGGTTTATTACAGGAGTAGGTATTGGGATTACCGTTAGAGAAGCTTACTTGTTTTTATCAAAAAATTACCGAGCAGAAAGAGGAGATAAGATTTTTATCTTCGGATTTAGTAGAGGAGCATATGCAGCAAGAATTTTGGCTGGATTTATTCATGTTGCAGGAATTACCGATTTGAGTGGTATTCCAAAAAATAAACAAGAGAATTATATTAAAAAAGTATATCAAGCTTATCGAGGGGACCAGACTATTTATAATAGAAGAAAAGATATTGCTTCTATTACTGGAAAAAAACCAACTTCAGTTAGTATTGAGTTTTTAGGATTATGGGATACGGTAGAAGCATTGGGGGTGCCTAATTTTAAAGAAAATTATAACGTTACTAATAAAAAATATGTAGATCAGTTATGCAATATCAAAAGAGCGTCTCATGCCATGTCCATTAATGATGACCGTGCAACCATTTTTACTCCAAAATTACTTACTGAAGAGTATTTAACTTCTAAATGTGAGAAACCTGTACATATAGATGAAGTGGTAAATGAGGTTTGGTTTGCGGGTGCACATTCAGATATTGGTGGTGGTTATAGCGATACGGAAGTAGATGCAGTTTCATTAAACTGGATGATTAAAGAGATAAAACCTTATGGGATTCTTCCAGAAGATTCCAACGTTTATGAAGACCCAAATGGTATAATTCACGACCCCGATAACGGATATTTTAAATTTCTATACAAACCAAATTTTAGAAATATTGCTTTATATCTTGAAAACAGCACTTATAATAATGGGAAACTTAAAATTTATCCAACCGTATTTGATAGATTAAAAAACCCAGATAATTTACCATTGGTAGAATATGAATATAACTTACAAAATCAATTTCCAGCTTGTTTTGAAGCCCAAGAAAATGGAGGGTTTATTTATGTTGATAATAATAAATGTCCCTTAGAAATTTATTCAGATTGATAAATTTATATTTAATCTCATTTAACAAATCCTTAAGTTTTTTCAGAAAAGCCTATTGTACCTTTATAGCTTATACTAAAAAATAATTAAAATGTTTAAACAATCACTAAAACTTTCATTGGTAACTCTTGTTGCCTTTTCATTATTTATGAGTTCATGTAAAGAATCTAGCACCGAATTTGCTAAAGAAGACACCAAACTATCTATAGAGTTTGAAAAATACGAACTCGAAAACGGACTTGAAATCGTTCTTCATCAAGACAAAAGCGATCCAATAGTATCTTTAGCCATTCAATATGGAGTAGGATCCAACAGAGAAAAAGTTGGAAGAACTGGATTTGCTCACCTATTTGAGCATATGTTATTTCAGGAATCTGAAAATGTTCCACAAGATCAATTCTTCAAAAAAATTCAAGATGTGGGAGGAACGTTAAACGGAGGAACTTGGAAAGACGGAACCATTTATTACGAAATTGTGCCAAATAATGCTCTTGAAACTGTACTATGGTTAGAGAGTGATCGTATGGGATTCTTGATTAATACAGTAACAGAATCTGCTTTTTACAATCAGCAAGAAGTGGTGCAGAACGAAAAAAGACAACGAGTAGATAACAATCCTTACGGGCATACCGGTTGGGTGATTGATAAAAATTTATATCCAGAAGGACATCCCTACAACTGGCAAGTGATTGGGGAGTTAGTAGATCTTCAGAACGCGACGGTGGAGGATGTAAAAGAATTTTACAATCAGTTTTATGGACCGAATAATGCGACTTTAGTATTGGCTGGTGATTTTAATACGGAAGAAGCCAAAGCGTTAATCGAAAAGTATTTTGGTGAAATTAAACCAAAAGCAGAAGTAGCTAAATTAGAACCACAACCCGTTACACTTTCTGAAACGAAACGATTATTCCATGAAGATAATTTTGCTACAGCACCGCAGTTAAATATGGTGTGGCCTACACTTCAGCAATACACAGAGGACGCGTATGCGTTAGATTTTTTAGCTGAAATTATTTCCAGCGGAAAAAAAGCACCCTTGTACAAAGTATTGGTAAAAGAAAAAGAGTTAACCTCTAGAACGACCGCTTATAACTATTCGCAAGAATTGGCAGGTGCGTTTCGTATTATCATTACAGCAAATAATGGAGTAAATTTAAACGATGTTGAAAAAGGAATTTTTGAAGCCTTTGCAATGTTTGAAAAAGAAGGGGCAACCGATAGAGATATTGAAAGAATTAAAGCAGGATTAGAAACCAATTTTTATAATGGGATAGGAAGTGTTTTAGGAAAATCTTTTCAGTTAGCACAATACAATGTATTTGCGGGTGATCCAGGGTTTATTACTACCGATATCGAAAATATAAAAAAGGTAACTAAAGAAGACGTAATGCGTGTGTACAACACCTATATAAAAGACAAGCATTATGTAATGACGAGCTTTGTTCCTAAAGGTGAACAGGCTTTAATTACCGATAATTCTACCAAAGCTCCGGTTGTGGAAGAGGAAATAAAAGACAATGTTGCTAAAACGGTAGAAGATTCAGGTGAGGAAATTGCTAAAACTCCTTCCATTTTTGATAGATCTGTTGATCCAGAACAGGGACCAACGCCAAAATTAAATATTCCAACTTCTTGGACAGTAACGTTGGATAACGGAATGAAAGTCTACGGAATTGAACAAAATGAAATTCCAACAGTTAATTTTAGTTTGGTGATGGAAGGCGGACATTTATTAGACGATATGAATAATAATGGGGTGGCGAATTTAATGACAGATATAATGATGGAAGGAACCGTAAACAAAACACCTCAAGAATTAGAAGAAGAAATTGAGTTATTAGGAGCTAGTATTAATATGTACACAACTCAGGAATCGATTGTTATTAGAGGAAATACTTTGGTTAGAAATTTTGATAAGACAATGAAATTAGTTGAAGAGATTTTATTAGAACCTAGATGGGACGAAGAAGAATTTGCTCTTATTAAAACAAAAACCATCAACGGAATTAAACGTTCTGATGCAAATCCTAATGTAGTGGCAAACAGAGTGTATAACAAAATATTATATGGTAAAGAACATATTTTCAGTTACCCAACAAGCGGTACGGTAGCTTCGGTTGAAGCGATTACTATAGACGATTTAAAAAACTTCTATGCTAAAAACTTCTCACCTTCAGTGAGTACAATGCATGTGGTTGGGGCAATTTCAGAAGCAGGAAGTTTAGCTATTTTGGCTTCCCTCGGAAAAAATTGGGAGGCGAAAGAAGTTGTCATTCCTACGTATCCAATTTCAGATAGCAGAGATAAAGCTTCTTTGTATTTTGTAGATATTCCAGATGCTAAACAATCGGTGATTAAAATTGGGTATGTATCCTTGGCGAGAACCGATAAAGATTTTTATCCTGCTGAAGTAATGAATTACAAACTGGGTGGTTCTTTTTCAGGAAATGTAAACCTAATTCTTCGTGAAGAAAAAGGATTTACCTATGGCGCAAGAACTGGTTTTAGTGGTTCTAAAATTCCAGGAACTTTTACAGCTTCTTCTAGTGTGAGAACCAATACTACTGGAGAATCTGTTGCTATTTTTAAAGAACAGATTGCTGCCTATAAAAATGGAATAAGTGAAGAGAATCTAGAATTCACCAAAAACGCACTAATTAAATCGAATGCTCGCAGATTCGAAACACAATTCGCCTTATTAGGAATGTTGCAAGAAATGAGCACTTACGATTTAGACCCAAATTATATTGAAGAAGAAGAAGCGATTGTAGGAGCAATGACCTTAGAACAGCACAAAGCATTAGCTAATAAATATCTAGACGAATCTAAAATGGCCTATGTAGTAATTGGTGATGCAAAAACTCAATTCGCACAATTTAAAGATATGGGCTTTGATGAGGTAAAACTTATGAGCAAAGAAGGTGAAGAAGTGAAATTGGATGATGTGAAGATGTAGATTGATCTCTCGCAAAGGCGCTAAGCCACAAAGATTATTAAACTCTATTTGCTTAAAACCAAATAGAGTTTTTTTATTAAAACAAGACTAATTTAGAATGTTGTTTGTCTAATAGTTAAAATCAAGTCTTTGATCTTTTGTCTTTCAGCGGAGCGGTCTTTTATCTTTTTATAGGCAACAATATTTTTAAATTTATCAATCAAAGTGATTTTCCATAAAAAAAACACATATCTTTATTCTTAATTAACTAAAACAAAATTAAAATGACAAAACCAAGAAATTGTATTACCGTACTCGAAGCAAAAGCACTACAAAAAAACTGGAACGACAACCAAGCAAAAGATATAGAAAAAGCGATGGGCTCTAAAGATGTTTGTGCAGTAACATTTAATATAGACCAATTACAACAATTTATTGACTATGTAAAAAGTGAATCTACAAAGCAAAGCATTGATAACCCAGGGATACGAATATATTTTGCAGCTTATAATAGCGAAAAAGACAACAAAGCCACGGTTTTCTTAAACGCTACCGAGAGTGATGATGGTAATTCTGCTAATAATTATGGGATTGATCCTTTGAATTTTGGAAATGGTGAATGGCCACCACATGCGTATTAAAATTGGATTATTTATTTGATTATTTTATAAAGGTAATGCCAATTCTATTGTTTGAATTGCTTGCTGCTTTGGCTGGAACTTATTATTTAAGAAATAATGAAAACACAGAAAAAAACTATAAATATTTAGTTTATTTTTTATGGTTTACTTTTTTTAATGAAGTAATTGGTTCCTATGCTCCAATTGCATATTTCACTAAATATAAGTATTTTAGGTTTGTTGAAAATACAGTTTTTTATAATAATGTATGGCTTTATAATATTTACATATTAATAAGTATTAGCTTTTTTGTTATTTTTTTTAGAAGATATTTAAGTTCTATAAAATTAAAAAAAAATATTTTAGTTATTTTACTATTATATTTACTAATAAGTGTACTAAATTTTATATTTACAGATATATTTTTCACTAGCTATTCGGTTTTAGCAATTACGTTTGGTACGATATTGTTATTATTTACGATTATTTTATTTTATTTTGATTTGTTAAAAACCGATAAAGTTTTTAATATAAAATATTATTTGCCATTTTATATATCTATAGGAGCTTTAGTGTTTTATTTGTGTGTAGCTCCGTTATTTACATTTTCAAAATACTTTAATACTTTAAACGAATTGTATGTGAATCTGAGAACCAATATTATATTATTAGCTAGCATCATTATGTACACCACCTTCATCATTGGTTTTTTAGTTTGTTCAAGGAAAGATATAAAAGAAGAAGTGTTAAATTAAATTTTATAAAAATGAAAAAAGATAACAAAGCCACCGTTTTCTTAAACGCTACAGAGAGTGATGATGGTAATTCTGCTAATAATTATGGGGTTGATCCTTTGAATTTGGGTGGAGGACTTTGGCCACCTTATAATTATTAATATTGGATTCTATATTAAATTATTATTTGAGTGTATTACCAATATATTTTTTAGAAATATTAGCAATTATTGCAGGGTTTTATTTTTTATTTAAAAGTAAAACAAATAGTTACAATAGGGGTTTAGTTTATTTTTTACTTTTTACCGTTTTTGTGGAGTTAATAGCTTCTTATGCAATTATTGGTTATTTCTCAGAGTATAAATATTTTTCATTTGTGGAGGGTACTTTGTTTCAAAAAAACACTTGGATATATAATTGTTTTTTACTTTTTGAATTTATATTTTTCATATTATATTTTAGATATTATATAAAATCATATTATTGGAAAAGATTTTTAAAAATAGGCGTAATTATTTTTATAATTATATCAATATTAAACTTTTCACTAACAGATATATTTTTTAGAAGCTATTCACAAATAACTATTATCATTTGTACATTATTGCTTGTAATAAAATAATTTAGAATTTATTTTGAACTATTAAATAGTGATGATATATTAAGTATTAAAAAATATTTACCTTTATATATCTCAATTGGAATTTTAATATTTTATTTATGTTTTTCGCCTTTAAGTATTTTTTCAAATTATTATAATTCTGATAATAAGTTATTTATGAAAGTATTTTCGAGTGGGTTATTATTTGCAAGTATTTTCAAATATGTTTTTTTTTCAATTGGCTTTTTAGTTTGTTCAAAAAAAGAGAAAGAAAGATTTTAAGTATTACTGTTAAAAAGAATATATTGTAGTCCTGTACTAGTAATGATGATTCAAGAAAAAGAAAATTTAATCAACCAAGAAACAATCATATTGATTGTCTATGCAATTGCGGTAATTTTTATATTGCTGTTTTTTGTGATAGGTTTTTTTATTGCCTTTCAAAAACGAAAAAACAAACTTTTATTAGAGCGTTTAGAGGCTAAGCAAAGGTTTGAAAAAGAACTATCAGCATCGCAATTAGAAATACAAGAACAAACTTTTAAAAATATTGCTTGGGAGCTGCATGACAATGTAGGGCAATTGCTTTCGGTGGTAAGTATGCAACTTAATATTATGTTGACCAAAGCGCCAGAAGCTCTTCAAGAACAAATAAAAGACACCAGAACAATAGTTTCAGACACGGTGCAGGAAGTAAGGAATCTTTCAAAAACGTTAAATAATGATGTGATTAATAAAAATGGTTTGGTACGCTCGCTTGAGATTGAAGTAGAACGGTTTAATAGACTAAATTATCTAGAGGCTACTTTTTTAATTGAAGGAGAACAGATTTATATTAAAAGTGAGCATGAAATATTAATTTTTAGAATGTATCAAGAGTTTTTATCTAATGTGATGAAGCACTCCAAAGCAACTAAATTAAACATAAAACTAGATTACAAAAAAGATAAATTAGAAATAATAGCGGAAGATGATGGTGTAGGTTTTGACACTTCAAAAAAGACCGAAAGTTCAGGATTACAAACCATCAAAGGAAGAGCAGAATTATTAAATGCAGAATATTCATTAACTTCAGAAATTGGAAAAGGCACAAAATTAACCTTAACATATCCCTACCCAGATGAATAACAACAAGAAAGATTTTAATTTAGTGATTGTAGACGATCACTTATTGGTGGCAGATTCTTTAAAGAGTTTAATCGAAATGTTTTCAGGGTATCATGTTTTATATCACGCCAAAAACGGTTTGGATTTACAACAAAAATTAAAGCAGGATACCTTGCCAGATGTAATTTTACTAGACGTTAATATGCCAGTAATGAATGGCTACGAAACAATGGAGTGGCTAAATAAGGAGTATCCAGAAATTAAAGTGCTGGCATTGTCTATGAATGATGATGAGCAAATGGTTTTAAAAATGTTAAGTAAAGGAGCTAATGGATATATGCTAAAAGATATTCATCCAGAAACCCTAAAAGTAGCTTTAAATGAAGTGATGGAAAAAGGATATTATCATTCAGATAAAGTAACCACTACCTTGTTAAATTCATTAAAACCAAAAGAAGAAAAACCTACCGTCAGATTAAACGATAAGGAACAAACTTTTCTTCAATTTGCGTGTAGTGAATTAACCTATCAAGAAATAGCTAAAAAAATGTTTGTCAGTCCAAAAACAGTCGATAACTATCGTAATGAACTATTTAAAAAGTTTGATGTAAAAAATAGGGTAGGGCTTGTTATTTATGGTTTGAAGAATAATTTGATTTCTATATAACTTCTCTTTGCGCCTTAGCATCTCTGCGAGCATATTTTTTAATTACAAGCCTCCCAAACAACATCACTAGGAGTTGGAGCGACCAAAGTAATATCTTCTTTCTTTACCGGATGAATAAAAGATAATTTCCTTGAATGTAAATGGATTCCTCCATCTTTATTACTTCTGTCGAATCCATACTTTAAATCACCCTTTATCGGACATCCAATTGCAGTTAATTGCGAACGAATTTGATGATGCCTTCCTGTTTTTAAATCGATTTCAAGTAAGGAATATCTGTCTAGTTTTTTAATTACTTGATAGTCCAAAATTGCTTTTTTACTATCAGGAATTTCATTTTTATATGCGTATGATTTATTCTGTTTCGGGTTTCTTTTTAAATAATGAGTCAAGGTGTCTGAAGGCTTTGGAGGAGAATTCTTTACTATTGCCCAATACGTTTTTTGTGTTTTCCGTTCAGAAAATAATTTATTTAGTCTTGACAGTGCTTTACTAGTTCTTGCAAAAACAACAATTCCGCTGGTAGGTCGATCTAGCCTATGTACCACTCCCAGATATACCGCTCCGGGTTTGTTGTATTTCTCAGAGATGTATTGTTTTACTACTTCAGAAAGAGGAATGTCACCCGTTTTGTCACCTTGAACAATATCTCCTACGCGTTTGTTTACAGCGATGATATGGTTATCCTCATACAGTACCTGTAAGTTTTCTTTGTTTGATATTATTTTTGAGGACAATTTTATTATGATTGAGTTTTTATTTTTGTTTACAGCCTACTAATATTGTTCCTTCTCATTTGGAAAATCACCATTTTTTACATCGTCTATATATTTATGAAAAGCACCTGTCATGCCTTCAAACATATCTAGGTAGCGTCTTAAAAACCGAGGATTAAATTCGTGAGTCATTCCCAACATATCGTGTGTTACTAGTACTTGTCCATCTACGCCACCACCAGCACCAATCCCTATGATTGGAATATGTAGACTTTTTGCAACTTCTTCAGCAAGTTTTGCAGGAACTTTTTCTAGCACGATAGCAAAACAACCTGTTTTTTCGAGTAATAATGCATCTTTTTTAAGTCGTTCAGCTTCAGCATCTTCTTTTGCTCTTACCGTATAGGTTCCAAATTTATAGATGGATTGCGGTGTAAGTCCTAGATGCCCCATCACCGGAATTCCAGCATTTAGAGTACGTTTAATAGATTCTTTTATTTCTTTTCCACCCTCCATTTTTATGGCATGAGCACCACTCTCTTTCATAATTCGTATTGCAGAGCGCAAGGCTTCTTTAGGGTCACTTTGGTAGGTTCCGAAGGGTAAATCTACCACTACCAAACTTCTGGTTATTGCTCTAACAACAGAAGAGGCATGATAAATCATTTCGTTGAGTGTAATAGGTAAAGTAGTTTCATGCCCCGCCATTACGTTAGAAGCAGAGTCACCTACCAGAACCACATCGATTCCCGCATTATCTACAATCTTTGCCATAGTATAATCGTAGGCAGTTAGCATAGATATTTTTTCACCTTTACTTTTCATATCCACCAAGGTTTTTGTGGTGATACGTTTGTATTCTTTTTTAGCTGTACTCATATTTGTAATAAATTGGATGGTAAATGTACTATTTTGAATCCAATCTTTTAAAAAAATATAAATGAAGTTATTTTTTTACAATTAGTTTTTCAGTAGCTATCATAATACCATTTTCAAAAAACGTTACAAAATAAATTCCATTATTAAAACTAGAGATATCAATACTAATTCTATTATATAATTCATCTTCTGAAATAATTTTCCTTCCCTGAATGTCTAATATATCAATAGACAAATTATCGGTACTTGTACTATTAAAATCGATATTAAAATTAGTGCTATTTGAAGGGTTTGGATAGATTGTAAAGTGCTTATTACTATATTTAAAATCGCTTGTGTTTAATATTGTGGTTGTCCCACAATCTGATACCCTTAAAACAATTCTTCCTGATAAAACAAAACCTATTTCATTGGAAACAAAATCAATATCTGAATAGCCTGATAATGGTAATTGATTTGAAGTAATGGTTGTCTCAAAAAGGCAATATTCTTCTTCCCAGTTTTCACCAGAATTAATAGATTTATTTATAGAAAGTTGAATACAGTCACACATAAACACTATTATTTCAGAAGTAAACCCTAAATTGTCATTATGAAAATATAGTTTTGAAGTATAGAATACAGGTAATGAGAAATCAACCCAGTCAATATTGTTACTAGTTTTAAAGCCAGTGTTTCCTCCAGCCAATAAAAATGAAAAATTAGCTGTTGACGAAAGAGAAGATAGATTGTCATTAGTATTGATGTTGCTTTCATTCCAAGTATTCCCTCCATTTAGCGTATGGAATAGAGTGCCGTTATTACCAGCAATAAATCCGATATCAGCATCTCTAAAACTTATACTATTAAATTTTTCGCTAGACATTGTATTATCTATGACCCAAGTATCTCCTTGATCGGTTGAATTTAATACTGTTCCATTATCACCAACCACCCAAATAGTATTTAGCGAAGGCATAGAAATTGAAAATAGATCGTTGGATATTCCTGAAGATAAAAGTGTCCATTCTTCACCACCATTGGTAGTTTTAATGATAGTGCCGTTTCCACCAACAGCAAAGCCAATATCATTATTGTAAAAAGTCATATCGAAAAAATATTCAGAAATCCCTGTAGTATACTCCATCCAGTTTACACCACCATCTTCACTTTTTAAAAATATTCCATCATCCAAAATTACAGATACTAAGTTTTCATCAATAGCTCAAATGGCACCATATTGTTCGCTATTTGAAGAATTAATGATTTGATGATTCCACCCTTCTTGTGAAAACACTTGAGTGGTAACAAAAAAAGTAACGAAGAAGAAAAGAGAGAATTTCATAACTAACATCTAAATTAATAATACCTAAAGATACAATTTTTTAAGAAATTTTTTCGCAAAAAAGAAGTGAAGCCTGAGTGATTTCACAAGAAGGACGGGACTGTATTGTATTGAAGTGGGCTAAGTGATCTTGTCTGCCACCCTGTCATATCATTTCTGCTGGCATAAAGATTGCCATATATCAAATGTCTCAAATAATTTTTAGACGATAAAAAAAGATAATTAAAAAAATAATTTATAGTTATGAGTAAAATAATAGGAATCGATTTAGGAACCACCAATTCTTGTGTGGCTGTGATGGAAGGTAGTGAGCCAACCGTTATCCCTAATGCTGAAGGGAAGAGAACAACCCCTTCAGTTATTGCATTTGTAGAAGATGGTGAAATTAAAGTGGGAGATTCTGCTAAAAGACAAGCGGTAACCAACCCAACAAAAACCATTTCTTCTATTAAGAGATTTATGGGAAACAGTTTTTCTGAATCTAGCAAAGAAGCAGATCGTGCTGCATTTAAAGTAGTAAAAGGTGATAATGACACCGCTCGTGTAGATATCGACGGAAGAATGTATACACCTCAAGAATTATCAGCAATGATTCTTCAGAAAATGAAGAAAACAGCAGAAGATTACTTAGGGCACGATGTAACAGAAGCAGTTATTACAGTACCTGCATACTTTAACGACAGTCAACGTCACGCAACAAAAGAAGCGGGTGAGATTGCTGGATTAAAAGTAAGAAGAATCATCAACGAACCTACGGCAGCAGCCTTAGCTTACGGAATGGACAAAAAGGGAACCGACCAAAAAATCGTAGTATTCGATTTTGGAGGAGGTACTCATGATGTTTCAATCCTTGAATTAGGTGATGGTGTTTTTGAAGTATTGTCAACAGACGGTGATACACATTTAGGGGGTGACGATATAGATCAAGAAATTATTAACTGGCTAGCAGAAGAGTTTAAAAAAGATGAGGATATAGACCTTCGTAAAGACCCAATGGCTTTACAACGTTTAAAAGAAGCTGCAGAAAAAGCAAAGATTGAATTGTCTGCTTCTACACAAACAGAAATCAATTTACCTTATGTAACGGCTACCGCTAGCGGGCCAAAGCACTTGGTAAGAAGTTTGTCACGTTCTAAGTTTGAACAATTAATAGACAGTTTAGTAAAACGTACCATCGCACCTTGTGAGAAAGCATTAAAAGATGCAGGTCTTTCAAAAAGTGATATTGATGAAATTATTTTAGTAGGGGGATCTACTCGTATTCCTGCAGTGCAAGAAGCGGTAGAAAAGTTCTTCGGAAAAAAACCTAACAAAGGAGTGAATCCAGATGAGGTAGTAGCATTAGGAGCTGCGATTCAAGGTGGTGTGTTGACAGGAGATGTGAAAGATGTATTATTATTAGATGTAACACCACTTTCATTAGGTATTGAAACTATGGGAGGTGTAATGACTCATTTAATTGAATCTAACACGACCATTCCAACTAAGAAATCGCAAGTATTCTCTACAGCAGCAGATAATCAACCAAGTGTTGAGATTCATGTAATGCAAGGAGAACGTCCAATGGCAAATGATAATAAAACAATAGGTCGTTTCCATTTAGATGGAATTCCACCAGCACGTAGAGGAACGCCACAGATTGAAGTTACTTTCGATATTGATGCCAATGGTATTATTAAAGTAAGTGCTACCGATAAAGCAACTGGAAAATCTCAAGACATTCGTATTGAAGCATCTTCAGGATTAACAGATGAGGAAATCCAAAAAATGAAAGCAGATGCAGAAGCAAATGCAGAATCTGATAAGTTAGCAAAAGAAAAAGCTGATAAGTTGAATGAAGCAGACTCGATGATTTTCCAAACAGAAAAGCAATTGGAAGAATTTGGGGATAAAATCTCTGATGACAACAAAAAACCAGTTGAAGAAGCTTTAGCAGAATTAAAAGCTGCTTTTGAGACTAAGGAAGTTGAAACCATTCAACCTGCTTTAGACAAAATTAATGAAGCTTGGAAAGCAGCCTCAGAAGAAATGTATAAAGCACAAGCCGAAGCGCAACAAGCTGGAGCTCCAACAGGAGATGCTGGTGCGCAAGAAGAGCCAACAGACGAAAATAGCGATGTTGAGGATGTTGACTTTGAAGAAGTGAAGTAAGCAGAGAACACCTTTTGCTTAGCAAAAGGTTGTGAATCGCTTATGCTGAGCTTGTCGAAGTATCTAGTAGAAAAAAAAGGCGACCCGATTGGGTCGCCTTTTTTGTTAGATTATTGGTTTAGGTTTAATTCATTATTTTTGCGAGCTATTATTAATTGTTAATATGAAAAACATCCCCAATTTCCTGCTTTCAAAAAAATGGTTATTATTGATATTATTTATTTCAACCATATCTTTTAGCCAAGAAAATAGTGTTACTTACGAGTTGTTCAATAACAACGAATTGTTTTCTAAAAAAAAATGTATCACAGATGAGATTGAGTTTTCATCTTTAGAGGTAAAATTTGATAAAGGAGATGCGGCCTTAGTTAAAAGCACTTCCCTTACAATTATTTTAAACGAAATGTTCGAAGAGCATTTTTTAGATTATAAAGAGTTTAATAAATTCAACTTAAGAGAATGGTTGTTAAACCATAAGATAAGTAAAAATAAAGAGTTTCTTGTTTTCGATTATTTTATTCTATTAAAAGACAATACCATTCAAAGACAAAAAAGAAAGTATTGTGTTAAAAATATAGATAAATTAATTAAAGAAAGTTCTGATCAAAAAGAGGAGTTTATAAAGTTACCAATATTCTTCGCTACAGATAGAGATTATAATCCAGACGTAGGTTTTGATGACCAATTTGGAGGAGAACGATCCGATTTAAAATATGGTTTCTCAGTTATTAGTATTCCTAAGATTCATAAAGTAGGAGAGATTGAGGCTCCTTCCTATTGGAAGCTAGAATTTTGGGAAGACCCAGAGAAACATATTGTAGTTCATTCTATAAATATGTTAAACAAGTATAATTTTTATACTAAGTTATCTGAGAGGATTGATCAATCACCAAAAAAACGAACCTTTTTATTTATTCACGGTTTTAATGTTTCGTTTATAGATGCTGCTAAAAGAACTGCTCAAATGACCTATGACCTTAAGTTTGATGGTGCCCCTGTTTTTTATAGTTGGCCTTCCCAGGCATCTGTAAGTGCTTATACAATGGATGAAGCAACAATTGAATGGTCTGAAAAGAAAATAGAAAATTTTCTAAAAGATTACTTATCAAAAACAAATGCAGAAGAAATTTATTTGATAGCTCATAGTATGGGGAATCGTGCATTGACAAAAGCGATTATATCTGTGGTTTCAGAAAACCCTGAACTTAAATCAAAGATTAAAGAAATCATATTGGCAGCGCCAGATATTGATGCTGGTGTTTTTAAAAGAGATATTGCTCCTAAAATGGTGTCAATTATTAGCAGACCAATCACGTTATATGTTTCGTCTAAAGATGTTGCTCTTCAAGCTTCACACGTAGTTCATGGGGCTGCAAGGGCTGGAGATTCTAACGATTCTATAGTAGTTGTAGACGGGATAGAAACAATAGATGCCTCTAGTGTTGATACAAGTTTATTTGGTATGGGTCATTCGTATATTTCAGATTCACCATCTATAATAGAAGATATTCTTGATCTTATAAAAACATCAGATAGAGCAGATGTAAGAGATCAATTGATAAAAATGAAAACAGATGAAGATGTTTTTTGGGAAATAAACTACAAAAACTAGTTAAAATGATTAAGAATATATTTTTAAAAATAGTTGTTATATTAATTATTTGCATTACTTCTTTAGTCGGATTTTCACAAGATGATGCGGGATATAATTTTCCAATGGGTATCAGCGAAAATGATTTTGAGGAATTAGAAAAAATGCCTCAAAAAGCAGTGCTAACACGTAGCTTTTACGATGCTGTAAATTTACCAAATGCGTTTTCTTTAAAGCAGTATGCTCCAATTCCTAAAGAACAAAAGTATGGCACATGTGCTGCTTGGGCAACAGCGTATGCAGCAAGAACGATCATTGAAGCAAAAGCAAACAACTGGACAGATAAAGAAGAGATTACTAAAAATGCATTTTCACCAGCATTTACTTATAGAATTACAGAGCCTAGCAATAAAAAATGTAAAGGTGCAAGTACCCTTTCCGTAGTTTCTTCTTTGAAAATGGTAGGTGCTTTGCCTTTGAGTGAATGGGAAGTAGATGAAAATGATAAAAAAGAGTATTACTGTCCAGATGAATTAGATGTTGACCTTTCTGTTTTAGCTTCAAATTTTAAAATTATTGATTTTTCAAAACTTTTTTCAGATCCAAAACCAAGAGGCTCAAAAACAGAAAAGGTTAAATTAAGCTTATCTAATGGAAATCCAGTAGTAATAATGATGTCTTGCCCAGATTCATTTCAGAGAATTTCAGCATCTGTGTGGGAGCCAAAAGAGTATCCCAATTTTGGAAAATATGGGAATCATGCAATGACAGTGGTTAGCTATGATAATGATAAATTTGGAGGAGCTTTCGAAATTCAAAATAGCTGGGGTACAGACTATGCGGATGGTGGTTATGTTTGGATTACCTATAAAGACTTTAACGCATTTGTGTACGGTGCAATCGAATTGTTTGAATACGTAGCGCCAGAGCCTGAAGCACCTTTGTTTAAAGGAGCTTTGTCGGTTTTGAATACCGAAACAAATAAAAAACTAACAGCCAGTCTTATAGCTAATGAAAGTTCAAATACTTATAAAGTAAATGAACCTTTAATCGCTGGAAGCAGAATAAGGTTTTATCTTCAAAATAATGAATCTGCGTATGTATATGTTTTGGGGACGGGTTCTGTAGATACTTCTGTAAATAAGCTTTTTCCAGTAGCTGGTACTACGGCACTTTTAAATTACAAGGAGAATGAAGTGCCTTTACCTTCAGAAGAGCATTATTTTGAAATGGATAATACTGTAGGAAAAGATTATATCAGTTTATTATATTCTAAAGAGGTATTAGATATTGATAAGTTGTTAGAGTTTTTAAATGATTCTGAAGGAACTATAGATAAAAAAATATTTGATATATTTGACAGCCAAATCATTCCAAATAACGAGATACAATTTAATAAAAACGAAGTAAAATTCGAAACCTTTTCAAAAGACAAATCAAAAATAATGAGTATCATTATTGAGTTTGATCATAATTAAAAAGGAACACTTAACCACCCAACTTATGAAACAGTTTATTACATTATTACTTTTAATAGCATTTGTTGCCGTAAACGCACAAAAAACCCGAAATTTCAATGTCTTTAAAGAAAATAAAATTGAATCTAATAATGACAAAATAGCATTAGTAATAGCCAATAGTGACTACGATATTGGGAAGTTAGACAAGCCTGTAGAAGAAGCTGAGTATTTAATAAAAGCTCTTGAAAAGCAAGGATATGATGTGCAAATTGGATATAATCTAGATCAAGCTAATATGAAAAAAGCGATCATCGAGTTTTCTAAGAAATTTAATTCTTACAAAAGCGGGTTGGTGTATTATGCAGGTCATGGTTTTCAGATAGATGGTGAAAATTATTTAGTGCCAACAGACACACCACAAACCGATGTGATGTTTGAATTAAAGAGCTCTTTAGTAAATGTTGACTATGTTTTTGAAGCGATTAACGACCCAAAAAAACCAAAAATCATCATATTAGATGCGTGTAGAAACAACCCTTTTAAAGATAAATTAGCATCGTCTTACAGAGGACTTGATGATAACGGATTTTCAGAAATTAAAGCGCAAATAAACAGTGAAATATTATTCTCAACAGCAGCAGGAACTAAAGTAAATGATGATAACCCTTTTACCAGAATTTTTAGTGAAGAAATTATCAAAGGTGGTTGTTATGATGATATTTTGCGTAGAACTAATTCTCGTGTTAGAGAAGAAAATCCAAGACAGATTTTAGCAACTATGGGATTTCTTGAAGACAAAATATGTTTTGGGGAAGAGAAAAAAGAAGCGCCTGTGACTCCTGTAATTGTTAATAATAATCAAGATATTTCAGTTAATAAAAGTGTAAATGTTAATGATTTGGAAGAAACGTTGGCTTGGATGCAAGGAAAAATAACAGGAATTAGTTATTATAAATATTATAATACTGGAGCTTTATCTAAAAACTTTTATCGTGAGAGTAAGTATAAAATAGAATATGATACTAATAAATGTGAACTAAAATTAATTGAAGAAGATTCATACGTTGAAGACAGAAACTCGGTTAGAAATGATAGAGTGTCAAATATTACCTATAGTTTTAACTTATCTGATATTTCAACAGTTGCGATAGAAGAAGATAATTTTAATGGGAAGAATTTTAAAATTAATACGCACAATAATAAAAAAGCAATTCACAAAGTATCAAAAGGTTGGGCTAGTCAAACAATTGATTTGGATGAGTTTTATATAAAATATACAGATTTGGGAGATTTAAAAGATCACCCAGAACGTTTTGTAAAAGCATTTACAGATGCTGTTAAAATGTGTGGAGGAAGTAAAAAAGAGAAATATTAAAATTACGTTTTTGTTGATTTAACACAACTTTTGCACCATATAATATAGTTTTTATACCTTTGGAGTATAAATGAAATATTTTTTTAGAAATATAACAGTATTTACTTTAGCCACTTTGGTGCTAGTATCTACGATGTCGTTTACCATAAACAAACATTTTTGTGGTGATTACTTAGTAAGTACTTCACTAGTATTAAAGGGGGATACTTGTGGTATGGAAAAACAAATTTCTACTACTAAGAAAGGTTGTTTTATTCTAAAAAAGAACTGTTGTAAAGACGAAATTCAATTAGTTAAGGGTCAAGATGATTTAAAGATTGACTTTTCAGAATTAGATTTTCAACAACAAATTTTCATTACTTCTTTTGTAATCTCTTACTCTAATTTATTTGAAGTATTAGATTCTCAAACTATTCCTTTTAAAGAGTATTCTCCTCCTCTGCTGGTTAAGGACATTCAGTTACTTGACCAAGTATTTTTAATTTGATCTAATTTTTTAAATGAAACATTGCAATCTCGTTAAGGGGTTGCCACGTCACTCATTCTTCGTTTCTCGCAATGACAGAGATAAGAAGATGCATTCATTAAATAATCAAATTAAAAATAAAACACATGCTCAATAAAAGCATAAAATACTTAATAGAGAATAAACTCGTAGCGGTATTGCTATTAGTATTATTTATTGGTTGGGGAATCTCAACAGCACCCTTTAATTGGGATACTGGAAACTTTCCTAGAAATCCTGTGGCGGTAGATGCCATCCCAGACATCGGCGAAAACCAACAAATTGTTTTCACCAAATGGGAGGGGCGTTCTCCGCAAGATATAGAAGATCAAATAACGTATCCATTAACTTCTTCATTATTGGGGATTCCAGGAGTAAAAACCATTCGTAGTTCTTCTATGTTTGGGTTTTCTAGTATCTATATCATTTTTGAAGAAGATATAGAATTCTATTGGAGTCGAAGCAGAATTTTAGAGAAACTAAATTCACTTCCAGCCAATTTATTACCAACCGAAGTACAACCAAGTCTAGGGCCAGATGCTACTGGATTAGGTCAGATATATTGGTACACTTTAGAAGGACGTGATGAAAACGGAAATGTAACAGGAGGTTGGGATTTACATGAATTGCGAAGTATTCAAGATTATTACGTGAAGTATGCGCTTTCTTCAGCTTCAGGAGTATCTGAAGTAGCTTCCATTGGTGGATTTGTTCAAGAGTATCAAATAGATGTAGCTCCAGATGTTTTAAAGGAATACGGAATTTCTCTTCAGCAAGTAGTAAATGCTGTTCGTAAAACCAATAAAGATATTGGAGCTAAAACGATTGAAATCAATCAAGCAGAATATTTAGTAAGAGGCTTAGGGTACGTTAAATCGGTTGCAGATATTGAAAATGCTGTGGTGACTTCAGAAAATTTAACTTCCATATTAATAAAAGACATTGCAAAAGTTTCACTAGGACCTGCAGAGCGAAGAGGAATGCTAGATAAAGAAGGAGCTGAGGTCGTAGGAGGTGTAGTGGTTGCTCGTTATGCTGCTAACCCAATGGAAGTCATCACTAATGTAAAAGAAAAAATAGCAGAAATTAGTGCAGGTTTACCATCCAAAATATTAAAAGACGGACGAACGTCACAATTAACCATTGTACCATTTTACGACCGTACAGAATTGATTCAAGAAACGCTACATACCTTAAATGAAGCGTTATCAATGGAAATCATCATCACCATTTTAGTGATTGTTTTGATGTTGTTTAACCTTAGAGTTTCTATTTTAATTTCAGGATTATTACCTGTGGCAGTACTAATGGTTTTTATTACCATGAAAATGTTTAATGTAGATGCAAACATTGTGGCACTTTCTGGGATTGCCATTGCCATTGGTACGATGGTGGATGTTGGTGTGATACTTTCTGAAAATATTATTCGACATCTTGAAGAAGAAAAGAGAAATGAAAAAAGAGAAGAGAAAAAAGAGAAGAGAAAAAAGACTGTTAATGAGATAGTTTACAGTGCTACTAAAGAAGTTTCAGGAGCCATTATTACTGCAGTGATGACGACCATTATCAGTTTTATTCCTGTGTTTACAATGATTGGCGCTGAAGGGAAATTATTCCGTCCATTAGCATTTACAAAAACAATGGCATTAACTTCCTCTTTAATTGTGGCTTTATTTTTAATTCCACCCTTTGCTGCCTGGTTATTTGGTTGGAAATCTCCCAAGAAAAAGTTTGGACTCATTCTTAATATTAGCATGATTTCTGTAGGGGTTTTCGGTTTAGTAAGTGGTTATTATTTAGGGCTAATTTTAATAGGATTTGCAGTTTCAAGCATCTTGAAATCAAAAGAAATTCTTTCAGAAACCAAAGCAAACCTTTTAAATATTGCCATAACAACAATTGCAATTGTAATTCTATTGAGTATTTATTGGAGGCCTTTAGGAGTAGATTATTCTATTATTTCAAACCTTCTATTTGTAAGTGTTATTTGCTTCGGATTGTTGAGTGTTTTCATATTATTTAGAAAGAATTATGTTCGAATTTTAGAGTGGGCTTTGGAGAATAAAGTATTGTTTTTAAGCATCCCTGCTATTATAATTGTCTTTGGAATTACTATAATGAACAACACAGGTAAAGAGTTTATGCCTGCTTTAGATGAAGGCTCTTTTCTATTAATGCCAACATCATTACCACATGCGGGAGTTGCTGAAAACAAAAGAATATTACAGCAATTAGATATGGCAGTTGCCTCTATACCAGAAATAAAAACGGTGGTTGGAAAAGCTGGTAGAGTTGAAAGTGCCTTAGACCCCGCGCCCTTATCGATGTATGAAAATATGATTATTTATACTTCGGAATATAAGCAGGATGCTGATGCTAATAGAGTAAAATTTAAAGTAAATGAAGATGATTTATTTGAAACAATTTCGGGGAAATTCATAACTTCAGGAACAAAAATAGAAAGCAAAGAGCTAATTGAAGATGAAGATGGTAATTACTATCGAAATTGGCGAACAGAAATAAAATCACCCGATGATATCTGGAATGAAGTTGTACGGGTCACTAAGTTGCCTGGAATTACTTCAGCGCCAAAGTTGCAGCCTATTCAAACCAGATTGGTAATGCTTCAAACAGGAATGAGAGCACCCATGGGAATAAAAGTGAAAGGACAAAACCTAGCTGATATCGAAGCCTTCGGTATTGAATTAGAAAAAATATTAAAGAAGGTTCCTGGGGTTAAAAAAGAAGCTGTTTTTGCTGATAGAATTGTAGGGAAACCTTATTTGCTAATCGATATAGATCGAGAAAAAATTGCTCGTTATGGATTATCAATTGATGATGTTCAAACTGTGTTAGAAGCTGCTATTGGAGGGAAAGTATTATCTCAGACCGTGGAGGGAAGAGAACGGTATGGAATACGAGTTCGGTACCCTAGAGAGTTGCGTACGAGTCCGAGTGATTTAGGGAAAATTTATGTTCCAACTCCTAAAGGAAATCCAATTCCATTAAAAGAATTGGTAGAAATTAAATACGAACAAGGACCGCAAGTTATTAAAAGTGAAGATACCTTTTTAGTGGGTTATGTGCTGTTTGATAAACTAGATGATGAAGCGGAAGTAACTGTAGTAAAAAGAGCCCAAGACGCTATAGAAAGAGCCATTGAAAGAGGAGAGATAACAGTCCCAAAAGGAATTAACTATAAATTTACAGGAACTTATGAGAATCAATTAAGAGCCGAAAAAACGCTTTCAATTGTAGTTCCGTTAGCCTTGTTGGTTATTTTTATGATTCTTTATTTTCAGTTTAAATCTGTTTCAACTTCATTAATGGTATTCACAGGAATCGCAGTTGCTTTTGCTGGTGGATTTATTATGATATGGTTATATGGTGAACCTTGGTTTTTGAATTTTAATTTCTTCGGAATCAACCTAAGAGAATTATTTCAAATGAATCCAATAAATTTGAGTGTTGCCGTATGGGTTGGATTTATAGCACTCTTCGGAATTGCAACCGATGATGGAGTAGTGATGGCAACTTATCTAACACAAACTTTCGAAAGAAACAATCCTAAATCTAAAGAAGAAATAAGAGCATCGATAGTTGAAGCAGGAGAGAAGCGAATTCGCCCTTGTTTAATGACGACCGCAACAACTATTTTGGCATTATTACCAATCTTGACTTCAACAGGACGCGGAAGCGATATTATGATTCCAATGGCAATACCAAGCTTTGGAGGGATGTTGATTGCTTTAATTACATTGTTTGTAGTGCCGGTTTTGTTTAGCTGGAAGAAGGAGTTGGAAGCTAGAAACTAGAAGTTGGAAGTTGGAAGTTGGAAAATAATGGATGAAATTAATGATATAAGTAAAATGCTTACAAAGCTTCATCAAAATTGGAAAAATTTTAAAAAATAATTAAAGACTAAATAAGATTGAAAGTAAAAGTTATGAGGTTAGCAAAATAAATCAAACCTCTAGCTTCAAACTTCAAACTTCAATTTATTACGATATGAAAACAAAAATAGTAATAACAATAAGTATTCTGTTCACTGCAATAAGTAGTCACGCCCAATCATTACAAGAATACTTAGCAATTGCAAAAGAGAATAGTTCAGAATTAAAAATTAATAATTACGAATATGAGATAGCAAAAGAGAAAGTACTGGAAATTGGTAATAACACTAATACCAGTTTTAATTTTGGGTATTTTATTCAAAGACCAGAATCTCGTGTTGGACCTCAAGTAGCTATGGGAGGAATTAATCAACAGTTTCCTTGGTTTGGGACAAAAAACTCTGAACGAGAAATGGTAAAATCGGCGGCAGAAGTTTGGAAATATGATGTGGAACTTTCGGAAAGAGATTTACTATACAAAGTAAAAGAAGCTTATTATAACCTGTATGAAAAACAAGCGTTAACAGTTATTTTAATGGAAAATAAAGAGATACTAATGACCTATGAAAATATGGCATTAGCAGCACTGGAAAATAACAAAGCAACTTTTAGTGACGTGTCTTTAATTAGGGTTCAGAAAAATGAATTGCATAGTAAAATGTTTCAAAACTACAATGAAATAGAAGCGTTGAGTAATAATTTTAACAGATTATTGCAAAGAGATATAAATGAAATTGTAAATATTTTAGACGGTCTAAATGTTACCGATATTTTAATAGGAAAAATAGGTGTAGATAACCATCCGAGTTTAGATAAAATGGATCAGTTAAACCATGTGTTGGAAAATGAAAATGAGTTGATTGGAAAAGAAAATACACCTACAATTGGAGTTGGATTAGATTATATAATCGTTAATAAAATTGAAAACATTGATATTGTAGACAACGGAAAAGACATTATTCTTCCTACGGTTTCATTTTCTATCCCTATTTTTAATAAGGATTATAAATCGAAAAGCAATCAGATAAAGATTCGACAAGACCTGATAATTTCAGAAAAAATAAATCAGAAACGATTATTAGAAATGGCTTTAGAAGATGCATTGCTATCTTTTAATAACTCAATATTAAGTGTAGTTGCAGCACAAAAAAACAAAGAAGAAATACAACATGCCATCAATATTAATTTAAAAGCTTATGAAACAGGAATTTTAAATTATAAAAATATAGTTGGACTTCAGTTGCAAAAAATTAAATACCAGTTGATGGAAATAGCTGCAACCAAAAACGCCTTTATTGCAAAGGCAACAATAGAATACCTTACTAATTAAAACATATTACAAATGAAAAAATATATAACATACATAGGGTTTTTAGCCATTGGATTATTAATTGGATGGTTTGTTTTTGGAAACAATTCTCAAAAAGAACCTCACGACCATTCAACTGAAACCATAGAAGAACATTGGACTTGCTCGATGCATCCTCAAATAGATTTACCAGAATTTGGTGCTTGCCCAATATGTGGGATGGATTTAATTCTTAGAACAGAGACAGAAGAGGGCTTATCCAAGAATCAGTTTAAAATGTCCAAAAATGCTATGGCATTAGCAAACATAGAGACGATTGTTGTTGACAGCACTTCAGAAACTTCAAAAACAATTACATTATCTGGAAAAATCTCAACAAATGACAAAGCCAGTGCTATACAAACCGCTCATTTTGGAGGGAGAATTGAAAAATTAAACTTTAAAACAGTAGGTGAATTTGTTTCAAAAGGAGCTTTAATAGCTTCTATTTATTCGCCAGAATTGGTGACGGCTCAAAATGAATTAATTGAAGCAATATCAATAAAAGAATCTCAACCAGAATTATACAATGCAGTACGTAATAAACTAAAATACTGGAAGATTTCAGAAAAACAAATTCAAGACATTGAATACAATAAAAAAGTGCACTCTAATTTTAATATGTATGCGAATGTTTCAGGTTATATTTCAGAAATATTTGTGGAAGAAGGGAATCATGTGAAAGAAGGGGCTCCTCTTTTTAATGTTGCAAATTTAGGAAGTGTATGGGCAGAATTTGATGTGTATGAAAAAGATATAAAAAGCCTAAAAGTAAATCAAGCAATTGTTATAAGAATTAATGCCTACCCAGATAAAAAGATAAATGCGACTATTGATTTTATAAATCCAGTATTAAATAACACAACTAGAACAGTTACTGTTAGAGCAACATTGTCAAACAATGATAATTTATTAAAACCAGGTATGCTTATTACTAGTAACTTAGAAATAGATTTTAAAAATAATACGTCTAAAATACTTTTAATACCAAAATCAGCTGTGCTGTGGACGGGTAAAAGATCTGTTGTTTACGTTAAAGTATCTTCAATAGAGCCGCTATTTGAAATGAGAGAAGTAAGTTTAGGAAGCGATATTGGTGATAACTATGAAATTTTACAGGGATTAACCAAAGGGGAAGAAGTTGTATTTAATGGCACATTTACGGTAGATGCTGCCGCACAATTGCAAGGTAAAACGAGTATGATGAATCGAAAGGGAGGAAAAATAAGTACTGGTGGTCATACTGATATGGATATGGGAGGTAGTTATGAAAAAAGAGGAGATGAACAGGGTGCTGACAGTGGTGAAGTAATGGAAGGTTACCAATGTCCTATGGATTGTGAACATGGTAAACTATATGATGAGCCAGGTAGTTGCCCAGTTTGTAAGATGGATTTGAAGAAAATAAATAAAAATATAGAATCAGAAAATGTAATGAATCACAATCATTAACTATTTAATGATAAAATGTAACATTTATCACCTTTTAAAATTATAGTTAGTCTTATTTTTGTTTTAAATCAAAAACCAATAAAATTATGAAGACTCGGATTCTAATCCTTTTATTGATAGGTGTAGTAGCAAATGTATTTTCACAAAACCAGTTAATAATCCCTGGGACTATTACAAGTTCAGATATTAATTTAACATTACAAAACGGAACTCATGAGTTCTTTGCTGGAGAAACTACCGTGACAATGGGAGTTAATGGGAATATTTTAGGACCTACATTAATTTTAAATCAAGGAGGAAATGTAAATATAAACGTTACTAACAATCTTGGAGAAGAGACCACTATTCATTGGCACGGCTTACACGTTTCTGCAGAAAATGATGGAGGACCTCATACTATAATCGACCCAGGAGCCACTTGGAATCCACAATTTACAGTATTAGATAGAGCAGCAACATATTGGTATCACCCTCATTTACTAGATGTTACCGATGAACATGCTAGTAAAGGTATTGCAGGGTTTATAATCGTTAAAGATGATGATGAAGCGGCATTAGAATTGCCTAGAACTTATGGAGTTGATGACTTTCCATTAGCAGTACAAACAAAAGATTTTGATGCTAATTTTCAGATTGTTAATCATGCAAATAACGATGATATCGTAATGGTTAATGCAACTATTAATCCTGAAACAGATATTCCTGCTCAAGTAGTAAGACTTCGACTTTTAAATGGTTCATCTCAGCGAGTTTTTAATTTTGGTTTTTCTGATAATATGACTTTCTATCAAATTGCAACAGATGGAGGATTAAGAGCAGAGCCACTTGCATTAACAAGATTGCCTCTTTCACCTGGAGAGCGTTCAGAAATATTGATAGACTTAAATGGATTAAACGGGCAGACTATTCAATTAATGAGTTATGCTTCAGAATTTTCAAATGGTATTTATGGAGCAACTTACCCAGGAATGGGACAAGGAATGGGGTTAGACAATTATAACCCTAATCCATTAAATGGAGCAGATTTTAATATTTTACAATTAAATGTGGTTCCACAAACTGCCAATCCCGTAACCACTATTCCTTCAAGTTTGGTAGATGTGATTCCTTATTTGGAAGAAGATTCAGATCAAACTAGAACATTTATTATGGAACCTACAACACAAGGTCCTAACCAATTAAATGGAATGTTTACTATTAATGGTGTAAATATGGATATGAATATAATTAATGTAACGGTACCTTTAAATAATATCGAAATATGGAATATTCAGAATAACACGGGAATTTCACATCCTTTTCATGTACACGATGTACAATACTATATATTAGATATTAACGGAAATCCTCCACCTGCTTATGCCCAAGGATGGAAAGATACTTTTTTAGTGCCAGCTGGACAGGGAACGGTACGTTTTATCACAAAATTTGAAGACTTTGCAGATGATACTGTACCCTATATGTATCATTGTCATATGCTAACACACGAAGATGATGGTATGATGGGACAATTTGTGGTAGTAGATTTATTGGGTATTGATGAATTTGATTCAGAAAATGAAGTGTTACTATACCCAAACCCATCAGAAGGAGTCTATATGACGATACATTTAAAAGACCCTTCTAAAAAAATACTATCCTATGCCGTAATTAATGAATTGGGGCAGATAATTAGTTATCATAAAATTCATGCAAATGAAATTAGTAATAAATATTCATTTCCTATTTTCGAATTGGCAAATGGAACGTATTTTATAAAAATTTATACTGAAAATCAAATAATTACTAAAAAATTTATTAAAAGCAATAAATACTAAAGTTTTAATAATATAGTATGTGAGTTTTTCTTTAAGGAATTAATTTAGAAGAAAATAGCTATATTGCAGGATACTAATTTTAATAAATAATAACCTAAATTAACAAAAAATGAAAAAATTAATCCTATTAATTGCAGTAGTATTAGTGGTTGGGTTTACAGTAACATCTTGTAAGTCTGATGCTGAAAAAGAAGTTGAAGAAGTAAAAACTGAAATTAAAGAAGTAGTAAAAGAAGTAGTAAAGGAAACTAAAAGCGAAGAAATTGCAATGGCTACTTATCAATGTCCTATGAAATGTGAAGGAGATAAAACTTATGACAAGCCAGGACAATGCCCAACTTGTAAAATGGATTTAGCAGAGGTGAAAGCTGAAGCAGAAGAACAGGAGCAAGAAGGTGAATCTGAAGAACAGGAAGGATAAATAAAAAATATTTATTGTTATAAATAAAAGCGTCCCGATATTTATCGGGACGCTTTAGTTTAAAAAATATTTGGGGATATTAGGTTAGTTTTCTTCTTCAGTTTCTATAGCTATTATAGGTTTGTCTTCTGGTATTATTATAGGGTTGCTTTCTAAGTTTAAAGATGCTCCATTAGATAATAATAATGTAGAAAATTCATTTGTAGCTACAAAGTTATTCTCTGCAACAATGAGTTCTTTTAAGCTTTTTGTATATGCTAATTGTGAAGGTATTTTTCCAGAAAGATTATTGTCAAAAACATTCAATACTTCTAAATTATCAAGGTTAGCAATAGTCTCTGGTATTTCGCCTGTTAATTGATTACTACTTAGATGTAATTGTGTTAGGCTTGAGAGATTTCCAATAGAAGGAGGTATGTTTCCTGTTAAATTATTGCCGTTAAAAGCTAATACTTTCAGTTTAGTTAAATTACCAACTTCTGTGGGCAACTGACCCTCTAATTTATTAAATGAAAGCTCTAGAGCTTCTAAATGTTTTAGTTGACCTATTGAACTAGGTAATTCGCCTTTCATATTATTAAATAATAAACTTAAGCCTATCACTTTGTTTTGTTCAATAGTTACCCCGTTCCATTCTGAGGCAGATTTGCTTAAATCCCAAGAGTTATTCCAATTATCACCATTAGTTTCCGCGTATAAGTCCTGAAGTGCTTGTTTTTCTGAATTGCTTATTTGTGCGAAAATTGAAATACTTACTAAGTAAAATAAGATGGTTAGATGTTTGTTTTTCATAGTATAAAATTAAGAATACCCCTACATTATGTGTAAATAAACTAAAAACAAAGTTAAAGTCCAAATAATTTCGATTAAATGCACTATTAAGTTTCAGATAATTGTTTAATAAAATCTTTATTTACTTCGTGTATCCCTTCAAATACTTCAATTTTTAAATGTTTTCCGAAGAGTTTACTTCCTTTTAATACTTCTTCAGTTTTCAGAGCTTCTGTTATGTATTGATCTTTATTTCCATAAAGGTAGGTAACAGTGACTTCATTTTTTAAGAATGAAAAATCTTCTGGTTTCAGTTCTATAGGAATTCCACCAGAATGTAACACCAAATGGTTGCAATTAATTTTCCTGCTTGCCATCCATCGAGACGCTATAGAGACACCTTGTGAATATCCAAGTATAATTAGGTTAGGATGATTAGCAGGCACTTCAGTTTTAAAAACTTCATCAATATAAGCTAATACATTTTTGGTTTCCTCAAGGGTGTTTTCTTTGGTTAACCAAGAGGCACCAACGTGTTTGAAATTATTTCCTTGATAATATTTTGAAGGAGCCTGAGGTGCAATGATGTAGTTTTCTTTAGAATTGAGATGAGAAAAATAACGAATAAAATAGTTGCTTAAATATCCCAATCCATGGAACACAATCCAAATATTTTTTGTACTTTTAGTTAAAGTATTTAGTGTTGAATAAGTATTAGAGCTGGTATAGATTACTTTTTTTTCTTTGCTCATTATGAAGGTTCATTTTGTATTTTTACAAATGTAATCTAATAATATGAAAAATAGCAAAGAAGATATTTTAGCAAGGTGTAATGCGATTTGTAAAAACACTTTAATGGAAACATTAGAAATAGAATTTATTGACGTTACAGAAGATACCTTAGTCGCCAAAATGCCTGTTACATCTAGAGTTCATCAGCCAGATGGGGTGTTGCATGGAGGAGCTTCAGTAGCGTTGGCAGAAAGTATTGGTAGCGCTGCCGCTTTTGTTTTTATGGATGATAAAGATATTAGTATTCGTGGAATTGAGATTTCTGCAAATCATGTAAAAGGCATTAGAGATGGCTTTGTATATGCGAAAGCAAAAGTGATACATAAAGGAAGAACAACTCAATTATGGCAAATAAGGATTGAAAATGAAGCAGGAGAATTAATATCATTGGTTAAACTAACAACGATTTCATTAAATAAGTAATTGTGACGAATAATTTTACCGTATTATTAAAAAAAATAACTTCTCATTATAAAAAGCAGCAGCCGTTTGTATTGTTCTCATTGCCGGGTAGTACTACGGTTAATGGATGCCTTCAAGAAAATTTAACTCTATACGATACTGAATGTTATACAGAGGAATGTTTTGTTTTTGCACCTTTTGATTATTATAAAAAAGCATTTTGTATTCCCAATGAAAAAGGAGAAGTTTTTGAATGTAATTTCACAAAAGAAGAATTGCATAAAAGTGAGATAAATACTAATGTTGATTCAAACCAAAAAGAGGAATACTGTACCATTGTAAAAGGAGCCATACGATCTATTAAATCTCGTCATGCTAAGAAAATTGTTATTTCAAGAAAGTATCAAGTTGATATAGAAAACTTTGATCTTCAGCAATTAATTACAAGAATACTAAATTTATACCCCACTGCTTTTAGATATATTTGGTATCATCCAAAAACGGGTTTATGGTGTGGAGCTTCACCAGAAGTATTGGTTGAAACCAAAGGAGCTTCTTTTACAACTATGGCTTTGGCGGGAACACAAAAATATAATAGTAAAGAAAAATACACTTGGCACCATAAAGAAATTGAAGAACAACAAATTGTGGTAGATGAAATTACAAACAACTTGCAGAAAGTAACATCTGTGATGCGATTGTCTAAAACGTATACCCATAAAGCAGCTTCTTTAGTGCATTTAAGAACTGATATTACGGGGATACTTAAAAAAGGAAAAACAACGCTATCTACGATTACTTCTACATTACATCCAACACCTGCGGTTTGTGGAACTCCACAAAAATTTGCAAAAAATTATATTTTAGAAAATGAAAATTATAACCGTGAGTTTTATACTGGTTTTTTAGGACCTATTTGTGAAAAAGATAGTTGTTCTAGTTTGTTTGTCAACTTACGGTGTATGAAAATTGAAAACAATACAGCTCAATTATTTGTTGGAGGAGGAATAATAATAGCATCCAACCCAGAGAAAGAATGGGAGGAAACAGAACATAAATTACAAACAATGTTGCAAGTTTTACAACCAATGTTTTAAATTAACTCTATTGTATTTGTACTTTTACAGCAATGAAATATTCTACTAAGCTTCTTTCTCAATCTCTTGTGCAAATTTGTGATGCAAAAGAGGTTCATCAAATAGTAATTTCACCTGGATCTCGGAATGCTCCATTAACTATAGGATTTACAGAAAACACAAACATTACAAATTTTAGTATTGTAGATGAGCGTAGTGCAGCTTTTTTCGCATTGGGTATTGCGCAACAAACAAAGAAACCTGTTGCCTTGATTTGTACTTCGGGTTCTGCTTTGTTAAACTATTACCCTGCTATTGCCGAAGCTTTTTATAGCGATATTCCGTTAGTGGTGATTTCGGCAGATAGACCTAAAGAGTTAATTAATATTGGTGATGGACAAACCATTCTTCAAGAAAATGTTTTTGCAAATCATATATTGTATAATGCAAATTGTAAAGAGGAAGATAGATTTTTAGCTTTTAACGAAAATGAAATTAATAAGGCGTTAAATATTGCTATCGAGCAACAAGGCCCTGTGCATATAAATATTCCGCTTTTAGAACCTTTATATGAAACGGTTGAAGAATTACAAGTAAATCCCACCATTATTCCTGTTAATGTTTCTAAGAATCTTTTTAATGAAGAATTAGAATCCTTTGCAGAGCAATGGAATACTGCAAAAAAGAAACTCGTATTAATTGGAGTCTTGAGCCCCAATAGTATTGAGCAAAATCTAATTGATCAATTAGCAGAAGACGAGAGTGTTATTGTATTTACTGAAACGACCTCCAATATTCATCATGAAAATATTTTTCCTGCAATAGATCAACTTATTGCCTCATTAGAAGATGATGATTTTAGGGATCTTCAGCCAGATATACTTATCACTTTTGGAGGAATGATTGTCTCTAAAAAAATAAAAACATTTTTAAGAAAATATTCTCTACAACAACATTGGCATGTGGATTCAAAAAAAGCATATGATACTTATTTTTGTTTGAAGTATCATTTTAAAACAACTCCCAATGAGTTTTTAAAGAGGTTTCTTGCTATAACTAAAGAGGTAAAAAGTGATTTTCAGAAAGATTGGTTAAAGGTAAAACAACATAGATTGAATCGACATTCTAATTATGTTGATGAAATTCCATATTCAGATTTTAAGGTGTTTTCTGAAATTGTAAATGTGCTACCTAAAAGTATTCAGCTCCAATTAAGCAATAGTGCAACAGTGCGCTATGCACAACTTTTTGAAATTGATAAAAGCATCGAAATATTTTGTAATCGCGGTACTAGCGGAATTGATGGTTGTACAAGTACGGCTATTGGTGCGGCGTATGCTTCAGACAAACCAACTGTTTTTATTACAGGAGATTTAAGTTTTCTGTATGATAGTAATGCTTTGTGGAATAATTACACCCCATCTAACTTTAAAATTATTGTCATTAATAATGGAGGAGGAGGGATATTTAGAATATTACCAGGAGATAAAAAATCTAAAAAATTTGACACCTTTTTTGAAACTAAACATCAATTAAATGCTTCTCATTTAGCTAAAATGTTTGGGTTTGATTATGTTTATGTAAATAAAGAATCTGAATTAAAATCGAGTCTAAACACATTTTTTAATACTTCAGAAAAACCAAGTTTACTCGAAATATTTACACCTTCAAAAATAAATGACAAGGTGCTTTTAGATTATTTTAAGTTTATAAAATAATTAATCTTTAATTCTTTCAAGTCCCCACTCAATTGCTGAGTCAAGGTTATTGAACGTTTTAAATGGTTTTTTTACAAACATTTTTTCAAGTTCTATAGCAGTTTTTAAACTCTTTTCGTATTGTATTACTCCAATTCCTTTTAACAGTGGGATTTGATTTAAATATCTGTAATCATTTGGATCTAACGAATAGGAGTTTACTCTATTTGAGACATAAACCCATGGTTTATCACCTAAGATACTTAATAATCTATTAAATATTTCAATACCATTATCGTAACTTATGGTAATTCCTTCTTTAATTTCAATTATTGCGATTCTTTTATATTCACGAATTGTAATTAAGTCGGTTTTAATTAGTAATGTTAATTGGGGTTTTACGTTTTCCATAAAAAAATGTATATTTTCAAAAAGAGTAAAAATATTAAATAAATTTTAAAAACTATCTATAAAAGAATAAAAACAAAAGCACTTATCTTTGCACTATGATTGAAATAGGAAAACATACCACACTTATAATATTAAGAGAAACTGATCCTGGATTATATTTAGGAAAAGATGAAGAAGCTGAAGACGTAGTTTTACTTCCGCATAAATACAAACCTGAAACGTATGAGATTGGTGACGAGATAAAAGTATTTATCTATCTTGATTATGATGAGCGCCCTATTGCTACAACTCTAGAGCCTTTTGTTGAGTTAAACGGTTTTGGATATTTACGTTGTGCAGATGTTACCAAACACGGGGCATTTATGGATTGGGGTTTGGAAAAACATTTGTTTGTTTCGTTTAAAGAGCAGGCTAGACCCATGAAAATGGAAAATTGGTATATTGTGTATATGTACTTAGATGAGCAAACTACACGACTTGCAGGATCGAGTAAAACCAATCAGTTTTTACAAAATGAAAAACTTACGGTGCAAGCTTATGAAGAGGTTAAAATATTGGTCACCCATTTAACAGATAAAGGTGCCAATGTTATTATTAACGGAATTCATAAAGGACTTATCTACTTAGAAGATATTTTTGAAGATATACGAACTGGTGATCGGTTAAAAGGGTATGTGAAGAAAATTCGCGACGATAATAAAATTGATATTGTATTACAACCCCCTGGCTATAGAAGTATTGAGCCTAATGCAAATTATATTTTGGAAGAATTAAAAGCATCTGGAGGGTTTTTACCATTACATGATAAATCTTCTCCCGAAACTATAAAAGATACCTTGGGTTTGAGTAAAAAGAGTTTTAAAAAAGCAATAGGAAGTCTTTATAGAGATAAACAAATTATCTTAAAAGAGGACGGAATAGAGTTACTTTAAAATAATTTATTTATTCTTTTTCAAGTCGTAAAATACTTTTAACTAATCTTACAGATCTTAATTTTTTGGATGTAAAATAAAGTATTATTCCAAAAATAAGAAAACTAACAAATTGAAACATTATTGAGTATCCTATAGATATTAGTATGGTATTTCCATTTTCATAAAAATATACTCCTAAAGCAACCGCTAAAAATAGCCACATAATAGAAGCTATAACCACTAAGCTAACTAATAACCAACCTAAAAAAATAATTGTTTTTGCGTCTTTTTTTAGAGCTCTAATTATTTCTCTTGTAAAAAATTTTGCAAATACTGTAAAAGGAAGTTTGATAATATTAATTATATAATCCAATACAGAAAGCATATTACTTTTTAGTGTATTTGATTTTGGTTCTTGGTTTTCTTCTGTTTCTGTTTTTTGTTCTTCAGACATTTAATTTCCCCTTTAAAATAGATTTCTAATTGAATCCAAAGTTAATAAAAAAAGGAGAGATTATTTTATTAAACAATCTCTCCTTCTTTAATCAAAAAAATGATTTAAACTTATTGCAAAATTTCGGTATGATGGTGTAGCACTGACCTCATTCCTAAAGTAATTGCTTCCTTATTAATAGGTAGTAAATGATGGTATCTTTCTGGTAATGATTTTTTCAAACCTTCCAATACATTGTCTAACCTTACAATGGGTTTGATTTTTAAAAAAGCTCCTAATACAATCATATTAAATACCTTTGTATTTCCCATTTCAGTAGCTAATTTATTTGCTTCAACTTGAAAAATAGAGATATCTGCTCTAGTTGGATGATGAGAAATACCATTGGGATCGTACAATAAAGTTCCTCCAGGTTTTACTGAGTTTTCAAATTTATCCATTGACTGCTGATTTAAAACAATTGCAGAATCATATACTTTTAAATAGGGAGAGCTAATTCTATCATCACTCAATATAACGGTTACATTTGCAGTACCGCCACGCATTTCGGGCCCATAGGATGGCATCCAGCTTACTTCTTGATCTTGCATAATACCAGAATAAGCTAATATCTTGCCCATCGATAATACACCTTGACCACCAAAACCTGCAATAATAATTTCTTCTGTCATGATTACTTATTTTAATTTACCGTTAACTTTAATATCTCCAAGTGGAAAGTATGGAAACATATTATCTGCCATCCATTCGTTAGAAACGATTGGAGTCATTTTCCAACCAGAATTACAGTTAGAAACTATTTCAATAAAAGAAAGTCCTTTTTTTAAACGGGTATTTTCAAATGCTTTTTTAATTGCTTTTTTAGCTTTCCTTGCGTGTTTATGAGTATGAACGGCATGACGTGTTACGTAATATACACCTGGGAGATTCGCTACTAATTCGGTTATTTTTAAAGGCGATCCCATGGTTTCAATTTCTCTACCATAAGGTGAGGTTGAAGTTTTCATACCAGGTAGCGTTGTTGGTGCCATTTGTCCACCAGTCATTCCATAAATTCCATTATTTACAAAGACAATTACAATGTTTTCACCTCTGTTACAAGCGTGTATTGTTTCGGCAGTACCAATGGCAGCTAAATCTCCATCTCCTTGATAGGTGAAAACATATTTGTCTGGCCAAGTTCTAGCGATACCTGTGGCAACTGCTGGAGCACGTCCGTGAGCAGCTTGCGTCATATCGATATTCATAAAGTCGTATGCCAATACCGAACATCCCACAGGAGCAACGCCAATAGTATCTGCTGCTATTCCCATTTCATCCACCACTTCCATCACCAAGTTATGTGCAGTTCCATGACCACAACCTGGACAATACGACAATGGCTTGTCGGTCATTAATTTTGTTTTACAGAATACTTGATTCTCGGGTTTTATGATGTCTAATA
>JAUVAS010000090.1 GCA_030591585.1 Flavobacterium sp.
CCTTTGTGATAAGGTTAATTGTTTATAATTTTTCATGCAAGACGAATATAAATATTGATCTTAAAACTACTGGTGTAATAGCCAGTAGTTTTAAATATTCGTGTTGCACTTATTACTTGAACTTACAAACTAATAATAAGTTGTTATTTTTTTAATAAAACTATTTCTCTTTCTTAACCCGTTTCAAAACCAAAAAATTTTGAGGATTAATTCCCAATCCACTCACTTTTGTATTTACAAAACGTTAAAAGTAAACATAGTTTGCCTGTATTGTGCCCCGTAACTTTATAATGCTTATAGTTCAGATTTCAATTTTTTGGTACTCGTAAGTATTTGATTAGATGGATTTGAATGTCCAAAAATCGTCATTGGGCAAAGGTGCTTCGAAGGTCTGGGCTTCTTTAGAACTAGAAACTTCATAGGTTAATTTCCATGCATGAAGGCAAATAGACCGAGGCAAATATTCTTGATCTGAACCATATTTTTTATCTCCAATAATAGGAAGCCCTATATTGGCTAATTGGGCTCTTATTTGATGGAACCGACCAGTTTTTGGTTTTATTTCTAAAAGGTAACCAAAATCATTTTCGCCTATAACTTGATAGGAAAGCATACAGTTTAGGGAGTCTTTTGATTTTGATTGGACTATATCTGCTCTTTTTTCTTTATTATTTTTTACGATAAAATTCACTAAGTTTCCTTTGTTCTTTTGTGGGGTGTTTTTAACAATTGCTAAATACGTTTTTTGAATTTTACGACTACTAAATAGGTTATTAAATTCTACAAGAATACTTTTTTTCTTGGCAAGAATTAATACTCCACTTGTTACGCGATCTAACCTATGTATTATACCGATATATGGCTTCCGCTTATGTTTTAAAAGGTGATTAAGAACTTGAGTCTCAACTGTGATAGCTTCGTAAGGACTTTTTTCACTTATAAGTCCAGCAGTTTTGTTTACGACTAGATAATCGTTGTTTTCATGTAATACTTCAAGCTTTGGCATTAATTATTTCTTTTTCAAATTTTAAAATAGTTTACTACAATCAAGACTTTCAGATGCAATTTGTTTATTCAAGTTTTGATACTTAAAATAAAGGTTATCCTATAGTTTAACGTCTCTTATTTCTAGATTTATATTTGGTTTTTCGACGTGAATGATTGGAAGGAATCGCATCATCAAACGTGTTTTTTACAGCTGCAGGCTTAATGCTTTTCCAAGAATTTTTTTCTTTTTCTGGAACTAACAGGTCTGCCAAATCTTTTCTACCCACTTTATTCAACGTTTTTCTAATCCAATCTTTATTTTCTTTTTTATACCAAAAGAAGAAACGATGCTGTTCATCCTTTTCTTTTTTAGATTTTGGAGTTTTGGTTGGTTTTAGTGTGTAAGGGTGAAATCCACTATAATAAATAACCGTTGCAACTGTCATTGGCGTTGGCGTAAAGCCTTGTACTTGTTCTAACTGAAAACCCATATCCTTAGTTTCAGCAGCAAGATTTGCCATATCTTCTACTTCGCAAGCTGGATGATTTGAAATAAAATAAGGAATCAACTGAAGCTTCAAATTCTTCTTTATATTGATTTTATCAAAACGCTCTTTAAACTTATGGAAATATTGAAATGAAGGTTTACGCATCAACGTTAAAACGGCATCAGATGTGTGTTCTGGAGCCACTTTTAAACGTCCAGAAATGTGCTTTGTCATCACTTCTTCCGTATAATCATCTAATTCTTTTGGGTCAGCATTCTTATTGAATTCTGGCACCAACATATCGTGACGAATGCCACTTCCAATAAATGATTTTTTTACTTTAGGATGTTTATCTACTGCTTGATATAATTTGGTTAGCGGTTTATGAGACGTATCCAAATTACTGCAAATTACAGGCGAAATACATGAAGGTGCCACACATTTGTCACAAATGGATTGTACTCTACCTTTCATCTTATACATATTAGCTGAAGGCCCTCCAATATCTGATATATAGCCTTTAAAATCAGGCATGTTGGCAACTTTATCAACTTCTTTTAAAATAGATTTTTCACTACGACTCACAATAAATTTTCCTTGATGTGCCGAAATGGTACAAAAACTACAACCTCCAAAACAACCACGATGAATATTAATAGAAAACTTAATCATCTCAAACGCAGGAATTGGTCCGCGCTTATTATATTTTGGATGTGGTAAACGAGTGTAAGGTAAATCGAAAGAAGCATCAATTTCCTTTTCTAACATCGTTGGGAATGGTGGATTTATCACCAATGTTTTTTCTTTTACATCTTGAAAAATTCTTCTTGCTGAAAGTTTATTAGATTCTTGTTCTATGATTTTAAAATTAGCCGCGAACTTTTTCTTATTCTTTAAACAAACAGCATGTGAATGAATTTCTATATCGTCCCAATTTTTATTTTTAGGAATGGATTCATCTTTATTAACTAAAAAAGCAGTTTGCTTTATAGTTCTTAAACTTGAAAAAGGCACTCCTTTTTGCAATAGTTGAACAACTTCTCTTAATGGTTGTTCTCCCATACCATAAACCAACATATCTGCTTTAGAAGTTTCTAAAATACTTGGCATTAGTAGATCACTCCAATAATCGTAATGTGTTACACGACGCAGAGAAGCTTCAATCCCTCCAATTAAAACAGGAACATCTGGATATTTATCTTTTAAAATATTTGAATAAACTGATGTGGCGTAATCTGGTCGAAATCCTTTATCACCATTTGGTGTATAGGCATCTTTATCTCTATGTTTTTTACTTGCCGTATAATTACTCACCATAGAATCCATACAACCACCAGTAACTCCAAAAAATAATTTTGGCGTTCCTAATTTTGTGAAATCCTGCAAATTATCGTTCACACTTGGTTGTGGAACAATAGCTACTTTTAATCCATAACTTTCTAAAATACGACCAATAACAGCGGGTCCAAATGAAGGATGGTCTATATAAGCGTCTCCACTAAATAGAATAACATCTAATTCCTCCCAACCTCGAATTTTCACTTCTTTGTTCGTTGTTGGTAGCCAATCTGAAAGTTTGTTGATTTGCATATAAGTGCAAATGTACAGTTAAATTTGTTTTACAACTCAACACTAAATAACTCATCCTTTATTTTATCTCTTTAATTTTTATGCATTGGACTTGCCTGTTTTATTTCCCCCTTAAATCGTATCGTATTTTCCAAAAGAATTTTATCATTAGTTAGTGGTTTGTCATGATGAAGCACAACGTCAGTATATCAGCACTCCTACTATCAATATTGACCGATATATAGCTGAAAAAATGATGAAGTCAAGGGAAAATTACAAGGTATAATAAGCAATGCTATTCTTCCTTCCTAACCCGCTTCAATACCAAAAAATTCTGAGGATTAATGGTGGGCGACCACCGTAAATGCGGAATCAACACGATGTTTAATACAGGAACGGTGGTTGGCGTGAGTGCTAATATCTTCGGAAGTGGTTTTCCACGTAATTTTATTCCTAGTTTTAGTTGGGGCGGAAGTGCAGGAATGACTACCTATAAAACCAATAAAGCCTTTGAAGTAGCTAAAATTGTAATGAAAAGAAGAAATATTGAATTTATTGAAGAAGATATAAAAATATTAGCACATGTTTTTGAGGAATCTGGACAGTGGAGACGGGGGTAGGTTAAAGTTTAGTTTATAATAAACATAATTTACTTGTATTGAAAGTAACTTTATCAATGTTTGTATATCAGCAGTCTTGTTATCAATATTGACTGATATATATTGTTGTCAAGTTAGACGAAAAAAATGAAAAAGTCAAGATAAATTAATAACTAATAATATGTAACACACCTCTTTATAAAATTATTTTCCCTTCCTAACCCGTTTCAAAACCAAAAAATTCTGAGGGTTAATTCCCAATCCACTCACTTTTTTATTTACAAACCGTACTGCCATATCATAAAACAAAGGAACTATAGGAGCTTCTTCAATTATAATAGCATCCATTTTGGTGTATAAATGTTTCCTTTTGCTAATATCTGAAACCGATAACGCCTGTACATACAAACTGTCAAACACTTCATTTTTAAAATGAGTGTAATTAGGTCCGTTGGGTGTGAAATTCGGACTATAAAAGAGCGATAGATAATTCTCAGCATCTGGATAATCTGCAATCCAACTGGCTCTAAAAATGTCTAGCTCTCCAGAAGATTTCATTTGACGTAGGGTAGAAGGTGGCATCACATCTATAGTTACAGTAATTCCAATTTTCTCTAATTCTCTTTGAATGTATTCACATAAATCTAAATACTGGCTATTAGTCCCAATAGAAATAGTAGGTGTTTGATCTCCCGTTTCCTCTTTATATTGATGGACCAATTTCCTTGCTTTTTCTGGCTGATAGGAATAGCCTTCAATTTCATTAAATCCTGGTAATCCTTTTGGGATAAACCCGTGAACTGCCGGAAATCCCAGTCCGTTGCGCAAATAAGTAATCATTTTTACACGGTCAAACCCGTAGTTTACAGCTTGACGTAATGTTTTAGATTGTATTTGTGAAGATTCAGCGTCCATATAAAAACCTAAATATTCGGTGTTTAAATAAGGAGATTTAATAAGCGTGACACGGTCTTTATATTTTTCTTGTAATTCTCCACGAGTGGTTACAATCTCATCTTTATAAGAATTATCTAAGCCAGAAACAAAATCTAATTTACCTTGTGCAAATTGTAAAAACTCACTTTGTTTATCTGGCAAAAAAGTAATAGCAATAGCTTCAAGGTAGGGAAGTTGATTTCCTAGTTCGTCTGTTTCAAAATAGTTAGGGTTTTTCCGAAGTACCAGCTTTACATTTTCTTCCCACATTTTAAACATAAATGGTCCCGTACCTACTGGGTTTGATCTAAAATCATTTCCGTAGTAATCAATTGCTTCCTTTGGTATTACAGAGCAGAAACGCATAGAAAGCAAGCCTAAAAAAGCAGGAAACGGTTGTTTTAATTTAATGGAAAAAACAGTGTCGTTTTCAGCTTTAAAGTATTCCACATTATTTAAAACCCAACGGCCTCTAGAGGCAACTTTTTCATCTAAAAGTCGATTAAAACTATATTCAAAATCGTAAGCGGTAACTTTACGAGTAGAATCGTTTTGCGTTTCTAAAAAAGCTTTGTTCTTGTGAAAATAAACATCATCACGTAAGATAAATGTGTAGGTGAATGTGCTGTCGTTGATAGTCCAACGTTTTGCTATATCTGGCTTTATGGATAAGTCGTCATCTAATTGTACTAAGCTATTAAACAACTGATTGGTAGGCCAAATTATTTGTGGATTGCTCGCAAAAGCAGGGTCTAGTGTTCCAATATTACTGTGTTCGTTATAGCGAAAAACTAGGTGGTCTTTGTCTGTATTTCTGTCAGGGGAGCAAGAAAGTAAAAGCACTGCAATGCAACTAACAGATACTGTATTAAATAGTTTATGTAATTTGATATTCATCTGCTTTTTTGAAACCAATATTAGTTTGTATTTTTGCAATCCAAATTTAGAAACGTAAATATAGTTTTAATAAGATACTGAAACAAGTTCAAGTATAACGTTTATGGATAAACGAAAAAAAGTAGCATTTTATACCCTAGGTTGTAAACTTAATTTTAGTGAAACTTCTACCATTGCAAGAAGTTTTAATGAAGAAGGTTTTGATCGGGTAGATTTTTCTGAAAAAGCAGATATGTACGTGATTAATACGTGCACAGTTACCGAAAATGCCGACAAACGTTTTAAAGATATTGTAAAGCAAGCACAGAAATCTAATCCAGATGCTTTTGTGGCTGCTGTTGGCTGTTATGCTCAATTGAAACCTCAAGAATTAGCAGATGTAAACGGAGTAGATTTGGTATTGGGAGCTACCGAGAAATTTAAAATCACAGATTATATCAATGACTTATCAAAAAATGACTTCGGGGAAGTGCATTCCTGCGAAATTGAAGATGCAGATTTTTACGTAGGTTCTTATTCTATTGGCGATCGTACTCGTGCTTTCTTGAAGGTACAGGATGGTTGTGATTATGTGTGTACGTTTTGTACCATTCCGTTAGCAAGAGGGATTTCTAGAAGTGAAGCTTTAGATAAAGTATTGATAAATGCCGAAGAAATTTCAGCTCAAGGAATTAAAGAAATCGTATTAACAGGGGTGAATATTGGTGACTACGGAAAAGGGGAGTTTGGCAATAAAAAACATGAACACACCTTTTTAGAATTGATTAAAGCATTAGATGAAGTCAACGGAATTGAACGTTTACGAATTTCCTCTATCGAACCCAACCTATTGAAAAATGAAACGATTGAGTTTGTTTCAAAATCAAAAGCATTCGTTCCTCATTTTCATATTCCTTTGCAAAGCGGAAGTAATGATTTACTGAAAATAATGAAACGTAGGTACACAAGAGAATTGTATACCGAGCGAGTTTCAGAAATAAAAAAACACATGCCTCAAGCTTGCATAGGGGTAGATGTAATTGTTGGTTTTCCTAGAGAAACAGATGCGTTGTTTTTAGATACGTATAATTACTTGAATGAATTAGATATTTCATATTTACATGTTTTCACTTATTCAGAAAGAGAAAATACTCCTGCAGTTGATATGGAAGGTGTTGTGCCATTGAATGTTCGGAAAAAGAGAAGTAAAATGTTACGAAGCCTTTCGGTTAAAAAAAGACGTGCGTTTTATGAGAGTCAGTTAGAAACTGAGCACACGGTGTTATTTGAAGGAGAAAATAAACAAGGATATATCTATGGATTTACAGAGAATTACGTAAAAGTAAAAACACCTTGGAATCCTGAATTAGTAAATACACTTCACACTATTTTATTAACAAAAATAGATGAAGATGGTTTGGTACGGTTTGATTTTTTAAAAGAAGTAGCTTCTTAAATATTAATCCCAATAGGAAGTAACTTTTTATATTTTCTACGGTTTTTACGAAGAAATCCTGCAATTTCAGGACTAGTAGGTACTAAATGAATGCCTCTATCTTCAACTTCCTTAAAAACAGCTTTAATAAAAATTTCGCGAAAGCCTTGTTCTTCCATGTCATCAGGCATTTCGTATTTGGTTAAGAAAATCTTACGATCTTGGAGTGCATACTCAATACGAGCCATGTTGTCACCAACTTCCAGTTCAAACTGTCTTAAAAATTCATTGTCGGTAATTTCTACATCTTCAATCATAGGGAGTTGATTTAAATTAATTAAAATATAATTCTGCTTAGGTTATTTCTATTTTATTAATTTGGCAGCTGTGGTTTTGTATTTATTACAATTAAATACTTTTAG
>JAUVAS010000069.1 GCA_030591585.1 Flavobacterium sp.
GTGTCTGAAAAAAGAATCAAAGAAGTTGAAAAATTACTAAATTATAGACCTATTAGAAAATTTAATTATCTTAACCCTATTGAAAAACTAAAAAACCAATGTGTTGCACTTATGGGTTGAACTCAGCGTTGTTATTTCTCCTTGATTTTTTTATTTTTTTCGGCTAACTTTACAACAATAGATATCAGTCAATATCAATAATGAAACTGCTGATATACTTGCATTGTAAGTCATTTAAATCGAGAAAATGAGTAACCAATTTCTGAATAAAGAATATTTTCCAATAAAACACTACAAGAGCAATAATGATTCTACTTCAAATTTTGATATAGAATTTGAAGAAACTAGTTGCAATAGTTTTAGAAAAAACAAACAAGTATGTGATGCATGTTTTAATTATGCTCTAATTGAGAAAATGCAATATTTATCATCGCTCGAAAAGCTTGACTTTATAAATTATCAACTCAACCTTTACAAAGATCCTTTAGATTATTTGAAAAGAATGAATGCGTTTCTAAATGATAATGAAGATAATTTTGATTCATTCAATTATTCAATGGTTCTTGATTATAAAAATATTGTAACACAAGGTATAGAGCAATTGTCTGAAAAAAAAGTTCCCAAAAAAAAGAAGAGTAATAATATTTCTGAATTTATAAATCAAGAAAGAATAAATGACTTAATCGAATTAGAATCAACTCATTTCGACCTGTCAAGACTTATCTGTATGACTAATGAGATTAACTTTGCTTTTAAAGAAAATAATTTTATTTCTGTTATACTTCTAACAAGAGCATTAATTGACCATATTCCACCAATATTTGATCAAAATAAATTCTCTGCAGTTTACGGTTCATATGGAACCAAAAGTTTTAAAGAGAGTATGAAACATCTGGATGCTTCTATGCGCAAAATTGCGGATTCTTATTTACACACTCATGTTCGAAAAAAAGAATCGCTTCCAACAGTAACTCAAGTTAATTTCTCACCAGATATAGATGTTCTATTAGCAGAAATAATCAGGAAATTGAGTAAGTAAAACGCCTTACAACAACTAGTATAATTCATTGCTGCTGATTTTCCTTTCGGAAAATCCTCGCATTCGTTCCATTGGTCAGTAATTATTTACTAAATTAGTCGCTAAACCAACGCAACGAAATCATACCAAAACCGTTGATAAAGTCACCCAATACAGGTAATCTATATTTACTATCAACTAAACTTTAACCTACCCTCGTCGCCACTGTCCAGACTCCTCAAAAACGTGTTCTAATATTTTTATGTCTTCTTCAGTAAACTCGATATTTCTTCTATCCATGACAACTTTAGCTACTTCAAAAGCCTTATTGGTTTTATAGGTTGTCATTCCAGCACTTCCGCCCCAACTAAAACTAGGGATAAAATTACGTGGAAAACCACTTCCGAAGATATTAGCACTCACGCCTACTACGGTTCCTGTATTAAACATGGTGTTGATGCCGCATTTACTATGATCACCCATCATTAATCCGCAGAATTGCAATCCTGTTTTTGCAAAGCCTTCGGTTTCATAATCCCAAAGACGGACTTCTGCATAGTTATTTTTAAGATTGGAATTGTTAGTGTCTGCTCCTAGATTACACCATTCTCCTATAACAGAATTACCCAAAAACCCATCGTGCCCCTTATTGCTATAGCCAAAAATGACACAGTTATTAATCTCTCCTCCAACTTTGGTATGGGGGCCAACCGTAGTTGCTCCATATATCTTAGCAGCCATTTTAACGGTTGCATATTCACAAAGAGCAAATGGCCCACGAATCATAGATCCCTCCATAATTTCTGAATTTCTTCCAATATAAATAGGTCCATCGGTTGCGTTTAACGAACACAATGGCAAAACTGCTCCTTCTTCAATAAAAATTTGTTCTTTATTAAAAGCTATGGTCATTTCTGGAATGGGTTGCGAAGTTCTTCCTAAGGTCAATAAATCGAAATCTTGTTGAATTGCTGCTCCATTTAATTTGAAAATATCCCAAGTATGTTGAATTCGCAGTATATCATCAAACGAATATTCAATTACATCATAGGTATCAAAATCTACTTCTTGTCCTTCAGTTGCAAAAAAAGCCAAGGGCTCGTCATCTATAAAAATTGCTTGATTTTCGCTAAGGTTTTCTACAATCTTCACAAGGTTCTCAGTAGGTAGCACGGAAGCATTTATCAAAATATTACTTTCCATTTCAACCATGGGATATTTTTCAGATAAATAATCTTCAGTAACAGTAGTGGTAGCAAATCCTAAATGTTTTTCCCATTTTTCACGAATGGTGAGGATTCCCACTCTAATATCGGCAACTGGCCTTGTAAATGTAAATGGTAATAATTGATTGCGGACGCTTCCGTCGAATAAGATGTAGTTCATTGATCTTGTAATTTTTTTCGCATTACCCCAACCCTAAAGGGCGGTGAAAAACGTATCTTAAAAATCCCTCCCTTTAGGGTCGGGATAAAGAATTGATAAGTTCAAATATACAATTAAACTAAATTATTATAAATAAAAAATCCCGCTGAAAAAGCGGGATTAGTAAAATATCGTTATAAGAAATATTACTTCTTAAATTTAGCATATTTAGTTTTGAATTTATCAATACGTCCTGCAGTATCAATAAGTTTCTTCTTACCTGTATAAAACGGGTGTGAAGTTCTTGAAATCTCCATTTTCACTAATGGATATTCAACACCATCAACTTCTAGTGTTTCTTTAGCATTTGCTGTAGATTTAGTTAAAAACACATCATCATTAGACATATCTTTAAATGCAACTAATCTATAATTTTCTGGGTGAATACCTTTTCTCATTTTATTATCTTTTAATATCTCTCCCCCGACCTTTCGGGATTTGAGTTTGCAAATTTAATCATTTATCAATAATCTACAATAAAATTAGTATTATTTTTTTATTCAATATAAACATCTTCTAAACTAGCTTGAATACACACTTTGCCAACTTTAAATACTTAAAACTTTAAATACTTTTTTTATGTAACGTTTTATTACCTTTGTTTACTAACAAACCAAACTAATTAGTCTGCACAAGACTACTCTAAAACAATCTCATGGAAACACAAGAAATATCTGTTAAAAAAATCGCACTTAATTATGGAGTATATTTAGCATTATTATCTATTGCAATATCTGTAATTGCATACGTAACAGACAACCATATTGATAGACCTTGGTGGATATCTGTACTAAGCACAATTGTTGCGGTTGGAGCTATTCTGTATGGAATTAAAACCTTCAAAGAAGAAAATAACGGTTTTTTATCTATAGGTGATGCTCTTAAAGTAGGACTTGCTATATCCCTAATTGCTGGTATTATTGGCGCATTATACAATTACATTTTTATTACTGTTATAGAGCCTGATTTTGTAACAAAAATGCTGGATATGACTAGAGAACAAATAATTGAACAAAACCCAGACATGCCTCAAGACCAAATGGACATGGCTATGGGAATTAGTGAAAAAATGATGCAACCATCAATTATGTCTGCCATTGGTATTATAACAACTTTATTTTTTGGGTTTATTATTTCATTAGTCTCGGGATTAATTATGAAACAAAACCGACCTGAAAATTAGACTATAAATTAATGAACCTCTCTATCATCATCCCTCTTCTTAACGAAGAAGAATCTATAAAAGAATTATACCATTGGATTGCAAAAGTGATGCGGTCCAATGGTTTTTTATATGAAATTATTTTTATCGATGATGGCAGTACCGATAGTTCTTGGAAAATTATTGAAGAACTAGCCAAAGAGAATGCTGAAGTAAAAGGAATTAAATTTTTAGAGAACTTCGGAAAATCACAAGCACTACACGCTGGTTTTGCACAAGCTAAAGGAGAGGTGATTATTACGATGGATGCAGATTTACAAGACAATCCTGAAGAGATTCCTGAGCTTTATAAAATGATTATTGAAGATAATTATGATCTAGTTTCAGGTTGGAAGAAAAAAAGATACGATTCTAAAATTGCAAAAAACCTACCTTCTAAACTATTTAACTTTGCAGCTCGAAAAACTTCTGGCGTACAATTAAATGATTTTAATTGCGGATTAAAAGCTTATAAAAAAGAAGTAATTAAAAATATTGAAGTTACGGGCGAAATGCATCGCTATATTCCCGTACTTGCAAAAAATGCTGGTTTTAGTAAGATTGGCGAAAAAGTAGTACAACACCAAGCCAGAAAATATGGCGAAACAAAATTTGGTATGGAACGATTTATTAGAGGATTTTTAGATCTAATTACTATTTCATTTATTTCTAAGTTTGGAAAACGTCCAATGCACTTTTTTGGTGCCTGGGGAGCTATCATGCTTTTTGTTGGCTTTTGTTTTGCTTTCTATTTGGGAATTGACAAGATTTTTATTAATCCAACAGGAAGATTGATAACCAAAAGACCTCAATTTTACATTGCACTTACAGCAATGATTCTAGGGTCTCAATTTTTTGTAGCTGGATTTTTAGGCGAAATGGTGTTAAGAAGCAAGAAAGACTCTAAGAATTATGTTGTTAAAGAAGAGGTTTAGAACTATTTCAGAAAGAATACACAGCTCAAAATTCTCACACTAAATCTTTGCACCTTCGTGCCTTTGCGAGAACCACAAAAACGACTATTTTTACACTCTTTAATTAATATCACAGAATGAGATACGTAGATCCCAAAATTTTAGAGCGAGTTAATGTATGGCTCACTCCTACTTTTGACGAAGAAACACAACAAACTATAAAAGATCTAATTGCTTTTGAGCCAGAAATACTAGAAGAAAGTTTTTATAAAAACTTAGCGTTTGGTACTGGTGGAATGCGTGGTATTATGGGTGTTGGTGATAACCGGATTAATAAATATACCCTCGGAAAAAACACCCAAGGACTTTCTAATTACCTGAAAAAACAATTCCCAAATCAAGATATAAAAACAGCAATTGCTTACGATTGTAGACATAATAGTAAAGAACTCGCAAAATTGGTCGCTGATGTATTTTCTGCAAACGGAATACAGGTGTATTTGTTTTCAGATTTACGCCCTACTCCAGAACTTTCTTTTGCGGTACGTTATTTAAATTGTCAATGCGGAATTGTATTAACCGCTTCTCACAATCCTCCAGAATACAATGGTTACAAGGTGTATTGGGAAGATGGCGGACAATTAGTACCACCACAAGATGGAGAGATTATTACCGAAATAGATAGTTTACAGTATTCAGATATAAAATTTGAAGCTGATGAGTCGCTTATAAAATATATAAATACCGAAGTTGACGAAGCTTTTGCAAAAGCTTCCATCAAAAACGGAACTTTTAGTACTTCGCAAGAAGAAAAAGATAATTTAAATGTTGTTTTTACTTCACTTCATGGAACTTCCATTACTATGATTCCGAAGGTATTGGAGCAAGCTGGGTATAAAAATGTTTCTGTAGTAGAAGAGCAAGCAAAACCAGATGGAGATTTTCCAACGGTAAAATCTCCCAACCCAGAAGAGCCAGAAGCTTTACAAATGGCAATAGATTTAGCCATAAAAAAAGGTGCAGATATTGTAATTGGTACCGATCCAGATTGTGACAGATTAGGTGTTGCTGTTAGAAATTCAGAAGGTAGTTTTACGCTTCTTAACGGAAACCAAGCAATGATTATAAAAACTCATTTCTTGTTGGAACAATGGAAAAAACAAGAAAAACTTAACGGTAAGCAGTTTGTAGCTTCCACGATTGTTTCTACACCAATGATTCAAAAAATAGTGGAAGGCTATGGTGTAATTTACAAAGAAGGCCTCACAGGGTTTAAGTGGATTGCTAAAATGATAAAGGATTTCCCAGAACTAGAACACATTGGAGGTGGTGAGGAAAGTTTTGGTTATTTAATAGGTGATTTTGTGAGAGACAAAGATGCGGTAACCGCCACCCTACTTGTTTGTGAAATTGCTGCTCAACAAAAACAAAACGGTGGTAGTTTATTATCTTATTTGGAAGAAATATTTTCAGAATATGGGTATTACCAAGAGCATTTAATTTCTATTGTAAAGAAAGGAAAAAAGGGAGCTGAGGAGATTTCAGCAATGATGAAAAATTTTAGAGAAAACCCCTATTCAGAAATTGCAGGAAGTAGCGTAATTAGGCTGGAAGATTACCAATTAGGTGAAGCTAAAAACTTTGAGACCACTAAATCAAGTTCAGGGCAGACTTACACTTCAGAAACTATTGATATTCCGAAGTCCAATGTATTAATTTATTATACCGAAGACGGAAGTAAAATTGCAATGCGACCTAGCGGCACAGAGCCCAAAATAAAGTTTTATATTAGCGTGAACACAAAATCTGATGATAGTACTGAAGCTAAAGCAATACTTCAGAAAAAATTAGCGGCAATTATTTCAGTTTTAAAAACTAATTAATGAAACGAGCAAGTAAAATTATCAAACCTAAGAAAACGTTTAATAGCGAACTGCAGGTGTTACCGATAAAAAATATTATTTAAACACATGAAGTATTTTAAAAAAATATTACGCTTTGCAATACCTTATAAGAAGTATGGAATATTAAATATTTTTTTTAATATTCTTTATGCATTCTTTGGAACCTTAGCGATGGTTTCGTTATTTCCTATGCTTTCAGTTTTATTTGGTCAAACAGAAGAAGTATTGGTAAAACCAATTTGGTCTGGACTTTCAAATACAAGAGAATATGCAGAACAATCTTTAAACTTTTTTGTAACACAAAAGGCAGAACAAGGAGCAGAAGATGTTTTGTTTTTCATGGTGATTCTTGTAATTTCTATGTTTTTCTTGAAAAATATTTTTAGGTATTTAGCGATGTATTCTATCACTTTTTTAAGAAATGGTGTTTTAAAAGACTTACGAAACGCCCTGTACAACAAAACTTTAGTATTGCCAATTTCATTTTATTCAGAAAAAAGAAAAGGAGATACTATTGCCAGAGTCACCTCTGATGTTTTAGAAATACAACATTCGTTTCTTTCCATTTTAGAGTTGATCGTTAGAGAACCGCTAACTATCATTTTCACCATCTTGGCAATGCTTGCTATCAGTCCGAAATTAACTTTATTTGTTTTTATTTTTATTCCTATTTCTGGTTTTTTAATCTCATTAATCGGTAAATCATTAAAAAGAAAATCTGATAAAGTTCAAAAAGAACAAGGGCTATTTCTTTCCACTTTAGAAGAAACTTTGGGCGGATTAAAAATTATTAAAGGTTTTACTGCTGAAAATATTTTTAATAAAAAATTTACAGAATCCACCAATCGATTTTACAGGTTTTCAAACTCATTAATGAATCGTCAAAATTTAGCCTCACCTACCAGTGAGTTTTTAGGTATCACAGTTATCGGCATCTTACTATGGTATGGAGGTCAAATGGTGTTGGTAGATAAAACGCTAAATGCAGGGTTATTTATTACCTATATGGGTCTTGCTTATCAAATTTTAACTCCAGCCAAAGCGATAAGCAAAGCAAGCTATTCGGTTAAAAAAGGAAATGCAGCAGCAGAACGTGTACTTGAAATCTTAGAAACTGAATCTAACATTCAAGATGTTCCAAATGCTGTAACAAAAACTGATTTCACTTCAGAAATTAATATTAATAACATCTCTTTTAAATATGAAGATGAATGGGTTTTAAAAGATTTTTCATTAAAAGTCCCCAAGGGGCAAACAGTAGCTTTGGTTGGTCAAAGTGGTTCTGGAAAAAGTACCATTGCTAATTTAATTACTCGTTTTTATGATGTTAACAAAGGAGCTATTAATATCGATTCTGAAGATATTAAAAACATCACACAAAATTCATTACGAAAGTTATTAGGCTTGGTAACACAAGATTCTATATTATTTAACGATAGTGTAAAAGGAAACTTATTAATTGCCAAAGAAGATGCAACAGATGATGAAATAATCGATGCCTTAAAAGTTGCCAATGCCTGGGAATTTGTAAAAGATCTAAAAGGAGGTTTCGATTTCAATATTGGTGATTCTGGAACTAAATTATCTGGAGGTCAAAAACAACGATTAAGTATTGCCAGAGCGGTACTTAAAAACCCTCCTATTATGATTTTGGATGAAGCAACCTCTGCACTAGATACAGAAAGCGAACGATTGGTACAAAGTGCCTTAGAAAACATGATGAAAAATAGAACTTCCATCGTGATTGCTCACAGGCTTTCTACGATACAAAAAGCTGATAATATTATTGTTCTCTCTAAAGGACAAATTGTAGAACAAGGAAAACATCAAGAATTATTAGAAATGAAAGGTGTGTATTATAATTTAGTTGAGATGCAATCGTTGGCTTAATTTATATTTACTACGGTTACAGAAGCAAAATACAAATTTTGATTATTTGAAGTAAAGCTTAGACGTAATTTACCTGTATTGCGCGGGTTGCTTTATCAACGCTTACTGTAAACTACAGTAGGGACTTAAAAGTACAATATTTTGATAACCCACGTAGACAAACTTTTTGATTTGCTAGCAAATCAGAATCCCACGTAGTCAAATTAAAAATTTGACGGGCTAACTACAAGAGTTGAATTGAGTGTTTAACAGATGAAACCCTATTGAGTTTACAGAATGTTGTACCTAGTTGTTTTAATTTTCAAATAATTATATTATCGTGTTAATAATAAAATATGAAGAAAATTCCAATTCGTTCCTTGTCTCTACCTGAAACTAATAAAGCTCTTAAGAGACTTTCCAAAACTTATTCTGATAGAATTGATATAAATTCAAGTGGAGAAGTTTTTTCTGATTGTATTAAAAATCTTGGTGGTTTATTCGGTTCTGTTACATCAGACACAGCTCCTAAAAATTGGTGGTTTTTCCGCATTAGAACACTAAATAGTTTTGATAATGAATCAAAAACATTAGACCCTAAACAGTATTCATATCCTCCTCCTGGTGATAAGGTTGGAAGATGTCATTTTCCAAAGCAAAGTGTTTTTTATGCTTCAGATTCTATTGACGGCTGTATAGCTGAAATGAAAACACCTAATGAAACAGATTATTTGCTTTCAGTATGGAAACTTCCTATTCAGGCTGTTCGAACTATGAAATTTTTATGTGGAAGTAATATCATTGAAACTTCTAGACTCTATCCGCACAAAGCTAAAATATTTGAAGATGCATGTAAATCAAGTAATATGCATGATGAATTAAACAGTAGTAGATTGAAGTCTTTTATGACAGCATGGAGTGACATTTTTTTACACGAAAATCATTATCTATCAGCTTGTATTGCTTATGAGTGTATGTATGGTAAAAGAAATCAAGCTCAGGATTTAATAGCGTTTGGAAGCGCAGTAGATGGGTCATATATCAATTACGTATTGACGCCAGAATTTGCTGATAAGCTAATTTTAGAAAGTATTTTACATTTTAAAATTGGTAATGAAGGAGAACAAATTATTGAACGAACTACGTTTCCACCTTTTAAGGAATGGAATAAAGCTAAACCGAAAGATTTAGATGAGCTTGGTAACAAAATTCCTTTTACAAGATGGACGAAACCCAAAACGAAATAATAATTCTAGAGTATTTTTCAAATTAGGTACAACGCAAGTATATCCGCAGTTTACTAATTAAATTGACTGATATACTCTGTTGTAAAGTTAGCCGAAAAAAATGATAATGTCAAGTAACTTATATAACTATTAATAAGTTAACCGAAAATAGTTTTAAAATAAACAAGAATTTATTCCATAAAAAAAGAGCGCTTGGGGCTACGCTCTTTTTTTATATATACTCATTATATTTGGGGCTCATAATGAATGTACTCTTTTAACTATGGTTCAAATATATATCGAATAAAACAAACTACCAAATAAAAACAGCTTTTTATCGTGTTTTTTATACTTTTAATCGATATTTTAATAAGAAATAGATGTTTTTCCTACAAATGCAACTATAGAAAAACTACTAAATAAAAAAACGGACCTGCCCCCGCGGCGGTCCGTTTTACAAGGTATTTATTACAGTTGGGGCTGATAATAAAGAACCTATACATAACAATTTGTTGTAAATATAATTATATTTTTCCTACAAAAAAATTATTTTAACCTTTTATCGTAAAAAATATGCGCTTTGTCGATGTTTTTCAAGCTAATCACTTTTTAGTCTTAAATATTAGAATTTAATTAAACCTTTCAGGAAAATTAATGTCTTATATTTAAACAAACTATTACTGCGTGGTTGAAGAAAAAGAATTGGTATCTGCATTACAATCTATTTCAGATAAAGAATATGCTTTTAGAGAACTCGTGTCTCAATACAAAGAACGATTGTATTGGCATATCCGTAAGATCGTTTTAGATCATGATGATACTGATGATGTCTTGCAAAACACATTTATTAAGGTTTTTAAAAATATTCACCGATTTAAAGGGGATAGTAAATTATTTACTTGGATGTATCGTATAGCCACCAATGAAGCTATCACTTTTATTAGTAAAAAAGCAAAACAACAAAGTGTGACTATAGAAGCCGTGAAAGAGCAACTCATTTCTAAATTAGAAAGCGATGTTTATTTTGACGGAGATGCTATTCAGTTACAATTACAAAAAGCGATAGCCACCCTACCACAAAAACAGCAATTGGTTTTTAATATGAAATATTTTGAAAATCATACCTATGAAAACCTTTCAGAAATATTGAACACTTCTGTAGGAGGATTAAAAAGCAACTATCATATTGCTGTAAAAAAAATTACAGCGTATTTAAAATCTAATGAAACCTTTTAAATTAATTGAAGTCAAAGAACCAAATGAAAGACAAAATACCTAACAACGGATTCCATACACCAAAAGACTACTTCGATAATTTTGAAGATCGCTTGTTTAGTAAAATAAGCGAAGATGGTCTTCCTAAAGGCTCTGGCTTTAACGTTCCTGAAGGATACTTTGATCAATTGGACACTAAAATATTAAAAAGCGTTAATGATGCAACAGTACAAACCAAAGTGATTCCTTTATTTGGAAAAAGGACGCTGTATTACACTGCTGCCATAGCTGCCTGTGCAATTCTAGTTTTCTCTATAGTCAACACAAATAACCCCGTAAACACTATAAATTCTATAGAGATTTCTACTATAGAAAGCTATATAGAAGATGGAAATTTAGATATTGATTCGTACGATATTGCTTCCTTACTAATAGACGAAGATTTAAATATAATAAGTTCTGAAATTGAATTTATTTTAGAAAACTTATTAGAAGACTACCTTCTTGAAAACATAGGTGATTCATCAATTTTAATAGAATAATAAATACAAATCAAAATGAAAAAAATAGTTTTAATAATACTACTCATTAGTACAGGATTGTTTGCGCAAAAACATAATAATAAAGGACAGGGTCCTAATCACGAAAGAATTAAAGCACTTAAAACTGCACATATAACAGAGCAATTAGATTTTACTTCTGAAGAAGCTGAAAAGTTTTGGCCAGTGTATAATAAATTTGACAAGAAATTAATGGAGCTTAGAGAAAAAGAGCGAAGTGAAATTATGAGCAAACTCAGAAATGGCGGTATAGATGCTTTAACAGATGAAGAAGCTAATGTCATTATTGACAGAATGCTCGTAATGAAAACTAACGAAATGGAATACAGAATAGAATTGGTTAATAATTTAAGAGGCGTATTACCCCCTAAAAAAATCATAAAACTTCAGAGGGCCGAAGAAAGTTTTAAAAGAATGCTCCTCGAAAGATTAAAAGAACGCCGAGGAAAAAAAAAATAGTTTTGTAGGTTAATTTGAGTTTAGGGAGTGCTTTTATAAGTGCTCCTTTTTTTATTCCTTAAAAACCAACTTAGAAATCTTATTACGTCCAGAAGCAAATGCCAAGGTGTCGTTTACAAACTCTATTGCATAAAAACCTTCATTAGATAATTGCAGCCAAGATTCACCAAAGTCATTACTATAAGAAATTCCTTTAGAACCTACAGCAACAATACCCTTTCCCTGACTTCCGGGTGTAAACCGTACAGAAGACCTGTATCCAGGACCTTGTCCGTTACTCACTAAATCCCAAGTTTTACCACCATCATTACTTATGGCTTTATTGCCTTCATTGAAATCTTGGTGTTCCCAGTCACCTCCAAAAATCACTCCTGTTTTATCATCTAAAAAATCAATACTATAAATACCTGTCATTGCTTTACCTTGAATAATCGGAGTTTCAAACACCTCCCAAGACAGTCCTCTATCTTCCGAATGAAACACTCTGGCTTTCTTACCACCAGATACAATCCAAACATGATTATTATACAAAGCAATGTTAGAATTACTAGCTGCAAAGGCTGCTTCTCCCTTTTCTACTTTTGGAAGTATCTCACAAGAAAGTTTAGACCAAGTATTTCCTCCATTTCTTGTAATAATAATTGACAAACAATCTCCTGTTGGGTCACCCATTGCTATTCCTTCTTGATTGTCCCAAAAAGCAATCGCATCGTAAAAAACTTTTTCGCCTTTTTCTACATACACCTCTTCAATATTGGTTGCTTCATAATCCTTGTAACCAATTTTATACAACACTCCAGGGTTTTCGATACTCAAAACAAAGACCGCTTCATTTGTTAAAGCTATTGCTCTAAAATTTAGTAGTGAGTCTTCATATTTAATAGTCGCTAATTTTGGTGTTGCGCCATCAATAAGCCCTACTTTACCATTATTAGCAGCAAACCAAACTCTATTTTTATCCATTGGAGTTATGGCTCTTATACTTAAACTGTCTGTAAAAACCCTTTCGATAGTAACTGAAGTAAATTCTTTTGCTGGATTAGTTTCACAAGAAAACAGAAATAAAGTGCTTAGAAATATGAGGAGGAATCTCATGAATTATTTTTTTCCAAAAGTAACAAATAGGTATCCCTTATTCAGGGCAAACTCATACTTTTTTTAATTAAATTATTTACAATAAATAACTGATTAATAGTGGATTAAGTTATTTTTTATTTGTATATTATACTGATAATCAGTAATTTAACTCAATGAATATGCGAA
>JAUVAS010000020.1 GCA_030591585.1 Flavobacterium sp.
AGACCCTTGTCTTTAAAGTAATGGGTAAAATGTTTGCACTTTCAGGTTTGGAACATCAACCTGCAAAAGCAAATTTAAAATGCGATCCCGAGCGATCTGTTGAGTTGCGTGAAGAATATGATGGACTTATTTATGGGGCTTTTCATATGAATAAACTTCACTGGAATACCGTTGAACTCGAAATGAATTTACCGCACAAATTAGTTTTAAACTTAATAGATCATTCTTACGAATTAGTTGTAAAAGGACTTACAAAAAAATTGAAAGAAGAGTTAAATAATTTAGATTAAAATACCTAATAGTCTTAAATATAGCTAATTGTATAATAAAATTTGTATATTTGATTATTAAAATATTTATTTTCCTTTTTTATTGTCAAACTTAGAGTAAAAAAAGATGTCTCAAATCTAATTAAGTTTTGCCTCAAATTTTAGAGAAGTATTTAATTAAACCATTATACTAACTTTAAAATTATTACAAAATGAAAACAACTAATCACTATTTTATTGCAATAGCAACGCTATTGCTTTTCAACACAACAATTTTTGCGCAAGATGAAGCCCCAAAAGGGCCAGAGTATGTAACTGTTACCACTATGCATTGGAACATGGACAATGACGACTTTGACTTGGATGAGTGGATTGCAGTAGAAAAAGAGTATTTGGACAAAGTAACTAAGAAGAATGAACATGTTATGAGTGCATCTTATTATATGCATCGATATACTCCAGATAACACAGAACTCATTTATGTTCAAACGTATGCTTCATGGGAAGATATAGATAAAGCTGGGGATAGAAATGATGAATTAGCTAAAGAAGCCTGGACAGATGAAAAGGCAAGAAATGATTTCTTTGATAAACAACAAGCTTATTATTCTCCGTTACATTCAGATGAAATTTATGCAACAATGTCGGGTGCAAAGTTTATGACTGAAGCTCCAGGCGATGACATGATCATGTATGTTCGTAAAAGTCATTTTGCTTTTCCTGAAGATGGTACAGGGAAGGAGTTTAAAGAATTACGAGATGGTTTCTTAGAAAAAATAATTCATAAAAATGAGATGATAAAAGCGTATTACCCTAACACTCATGCTTGGGGTACAGACAGAACAGAATATGTAGAAGCATTTTTTGTAAATTCTATGGATGATCTTGATAATATGTTTGCAAGAAATGGGGAATTAGCTAAGGAAGCTTGGCCAGATGAAGCCGATCGTAAAGATAGAGGGAAAAGAGCAAGCAAATATTATACAGGTGTTCATGGAGATTATATTTATACGCTAGTAGAAGAGCTATCAAAATAAGTATCAAAACTTTACTTTAAAAAAGGATGCCGATTGGCATCCTTTTTTTATTGATATATATTTAATGTTTATTAACAACTCATATCTGCCACAATTTTCCACTCTCCATCAATCTTTTTAAAGATGATAATAAACACACCATTGGCATCTCCTACATTTCGTTTTAAAAAGTATTCGCCCATAACCCAATAAGAGCTATCCTCGATTTGAGAAATATCATTAATTTTAAATGTCAAAGTACCGGAATGTTCTTTTGTAGGATATCCTTTTTTATAATTATCTAAGGTTTGTTGCCAGCCTTTTGTAAGTCCGCTAGCACCATAAAACTTAAGCGAATCACTTTTCCAGTACCCTTGCATAAAACCTTCCAAATCGTTTTGAGACCAGGCAATTTCTTGCGCTTTCATCACCGCTAAAATGGTGGTTTTATCTTTTTCAATATCAGGATTGTTTTGTGCTGAAACAGAAAAAGTAAAAACAAAACAAAGTATAAAAAGTAGTTTTTTCATGAGTAAGGATTTATGCTAAATATACTTATTTTCGTACAAATAATTAAGACGAATGGATTTACTTACTTCCCGATTAATAATGGAAAAATACAAAGCTTCAGATTTTGAAGGCTTTTGTGAAGTGATTTGCAATGATGAGGTGATGAAAAACATTTCAGGAAAAGGAAATACAGTAAAAATTGCCAAAGATAAATTTGAGAATATTCTAAAAACTAATAAAGAGAATGATTATTACGGAGTTTATAAAGTTGTTTTACTAGAAACAAAAATAGTTGTTGGCTTTGCTAAGATCGTACCTTTTGAAAAAGAATGTATAGAAATTGGATATGCATTACTACCTGAATATTGGAGGAGAGGATATACTCTAGAAATGATTAAAAAAATGACAACCCATTGCCTAGATTATATTTCAAATAAAAAACTAATGGCAATTGTGAATATAGAGAATAAAGGGTCTATTCACGTAATTGAAAAGTGTGGGTTTGAAGTATACCATAAAGAAGTGATTAAAGGAGCTACTTGTTTGTTTTATGAATATTAAATAAACCCTTCTATCAAATTATTTCCACTTTGTATCTCCTCACAATAATGCTAGTCTTAAAAATCTTTCCTACTTGCCTTTAACTTTATAAAATAAGTTGGAATAATCACCCAAAGAGTAAGTACTGAAATAGAAATTATTAACCCGAAATTGGTTCCGAAGAATTTTTTAAATACAGCTCCCGTATATCCTAATAATGCTGAAATATCAAGTTTTAATAAAATTAAAATTCGTGATAAATCAATAGGGTTAAACATGGATCCAACAAGAGATAATTTATCTAAAGGATAGTCCTCAAAAAATACAAGTGACATTAAGAAAACCCCATCATAGATTACCGCTAAAAACAACCATAATAATATGGCGTATCCAAATCCTTTAATTTTATTTTCGTTAGAAAGTGCTATGTTAAATGCTAATGCGGTAAAAATTAAGGTTAGAAAAGTTCCTGTGATTAAAAGCAAAGTAAAATCCCAAATGGCATTTGATCTAAAAATTCCGTAGAACACAAATGGTAGTCCTAAACCAAGAATTAAACTCATAGAAAGCGATAAAGCCACCCCTAAATATTGCCCAATAAATATGGAGGTTCGTTTAATTGGTTGCGCTAAAAGAAGTTCTGTAAACTCCTTGGAATTATAATAATACATCACGCCAAAAATGGTTCCGATAAGAGGCACTATAGTAATAATCACATTCATTAAAGTAATCACTGCTTTTGAAAGGTTGTTATTTAAAAACAGCAATACCACTCCTAATAATAAATAAAAGAAAAAGTATACATAACTCCAACGGCTACGCATTAAATCGTAAAAACTATATTTTAATATTTTAAGCATAACTGTCGATTAAAATGGATGCAATGGCGTGTTCAAAATCGGGTTGATTTGTTTTTGTTTTTAACTCAGGTATTGTTCCTTTAAAATAGATAACTCCTTCTAAAAGGAACACAATTTCATCGGCGACTTCTTCCACAAAACTCATGATGTGAGAAGTAATCAAAATAGTTTTTCCTTTTTCTTTTTCCATTTTGATTATATCTTTTAACCGAATTAACGAGATAGGGTCTAATCCTGTTGTGGGTTCATCGAGAATTACTAAAGGGCTGTCAAACATAAAAGTTAAGACAAGGTTTACTTTTTGTTTGGTTCCTCCAGATAGAGTGCCTAGTTTTTTATCTAAAAAAGGTTCTAGTTTGAATAGTTTAATAAGCTCCTCGTCTTTGCTAGTATTATTTGCTCTTAGATCTTTAATCATCTTAATCAATTCCTTTACCGAAAGGTTATTAGGGAAGTTGGCAATTTGAGGAAGGTAATCTATTTTGTTGCGGTAAGAATAATCTTTTTTAATGGTTTTTCCGTTGAGGTTAATCGTTCCAGATTGTGGAATTACCATTCCTAAAATACTTTTTATCAAGGTTGTTTTTCCAGACCCATTAGGGCCTAGAACAGCAAATATTCCACCTTTGTTTATAGTAAGGTCGAGGCCTTTTAAAACTTCGTTTTTACCAAATTTTTTATTTAAATTTTTTATTTCAATCATTAGGAATAACTTTCATTTGTGGATGATTATCTAATAAATTATCAGGTGTAAAAACTGGTGAAACTTTTTCAGAGAAATCGATGATATCAATAAATAAACTTCTAAGTAAAATTATTGTTTCAGGAGTTCTGTTAACAATGTACGAAAATAGTTTTACAGGACGATAGGGTACATCTCCTTCACCGTCTTTATCAAGATCGTAACCAGCATAACTGCTCCAATAATTATAATCGAATGTATTATCATTAAGCTTGCTGTTATAGGCTAAGTCGAAAGAATTGTACAAGAAATTGTTTTGGGTAAAACTGTTAGCATAACACGCTCCTCGGAATTTAATTGCCCAACCATTTCCTATAAAATCGTTGCCCTTGTAAATAATTCTGTTAGTTCCTTCAATATTAATTCCGATGGTATTGGTTTCGAATGTGTTTCCTATAATTTCGGAATCATTAATTTCTTTTAATAGTATTCCATAAGAAGCAGAACCCCAATTGTCTTTAAATGTGTTTTCATACATTTTTATTCTTTTCGAAAACATTACAGCAACTCCTGCACCATTATTTTCAAAAATATTTTTTTGGTATAAATCGTCGTTTGAAAACATAAAATGGAGTCCGTATCGGATGTTTTCTCTGCTTATATTATTGGTTATAGTACAGAAATCTGAAAACTCAAGGTATATTCCATCTCTAACGTGTGTAACTATATTTTGATCGATTTCAATATTTTTAGAATACCACAATTGAATTCCGTTTCCAGAATTATATTCCTCAACTGCATCACCTATTATATTATTATGAAATACTTTTCCATCGCTTGATTTTTCAATATAAATTCCGAAGAAAAGTTTTTCCAATACTAAATTTTGAATAACAAAATTCTTACTTCTTACCACTCGAATTGCAGCGTAATCTTCTGTATAACTTGTGCCTACATTAATTATGTAAAGACCATCAACTGTAACATTATCTGAAGTAATCGTAATTATTTCTCCTTTAAATTCTCCATCAATAACTGGAAAATTTTCGCCAATAACGGTTAAAGGTTTGTCAATAATGATATCCATTTCTTTGTAAAGCCCTTTTTTAATATAAATAGTATCAAAATCTTGAGCTTTAGCAATGGCCTCTTTAATAGTTTTAAAATCACAGTCTGAACATACTTCTAATTTTTGTCCAAAAGCAAATTGATTTAGAAAACTAAATAAAACGAGTAGCAGTATTTTATTGAATGCATTCAATGTATGGTGATTTTGATTTTTTAAATTAGAAAAAAAGAATGAATTTATTTTTTATTAAAATGAATCAACAATTCTTCCCAATTATAAACAGTTCCTCCTTTAGCTTTTTGTAGCGATAAGGCTTCTTCTTTAGTAGAAACTGCCGATAGATATTCTCCCATCGGACTAGGAATATTCTCAGAAATAATAAAAGCAGCTGTATTTGCATCGATTAAAATTCCTGGGTTGTTGTAGTCAGCCACTAGAAATAGTTCCATTTCTGTAACATCAATCTCTTCAAGGTGATTGATCATGCATTCTGTGGCATCAAATTTATATGCCTTCCCTTTGTTGCTAACTAGTTCAGCTGAGTGTTGCTTATCTACTATATTCATTCTGCAAAAATGACAAGCATCTTTGCCGTATTCAATTTTTTGAGGCTGAATATTACAAGAAATGAATAATACTATTGAAAGCAATGAAACTATAGTGATTAGTTTTTTCATCTGTATTAACTTATTTTTTTAGTAGTTTTTGAATATAATCTTCCGCGACTAAAATAATCAAAAATCGGGGATATAGATTATTTTAATCGCTTCAGATTTTAAAAATTAAGCTTTTTTAGCTTCTTTTTTACCAATGATGTAAGCTAAAAGTCCAAAAGCAATACCTAGGCCTAAGAATAAGGCACCTAATCTTGGATAGGAGTGAGCTCTAAAGTTTAATATGTCTTTAGATCCAAATAATGGGGGTTGAAAGCCCATAACGGATCCATCAGGGTTTGTAAATTTCATAATAGCTTTAGGGTCTAAATCATGACCGTAGTCGTGTTCCCAGAGATAGAAATCAATAAGTCCAGCAATACTCACTGCAACCATTAATATAAACCATCCCATAAACCATTTGTAATTTCCAAAGAAGCCTATTAATAGCCCAATGATTGTGGTAATAATTATTCCTGCAGGAAATATTTTAAATTCCGGAATAGCGTCTGGAATATATTTCATACCTACATAATGGTTCATTAAGTTGATGTTTTTAATATCGTGAGGATTCATATCTGAAAAATCATTGATATGAATATTCATCCCTAAAGGGATTGGATATTGAGGGGCTTCTAACGTAATATTCCAAAGGGGAAATAGGAATAACCCTAATGGAAGAAGAGCTCCAATAATCATTATTATTTTTGACCTTTTCATTTTTTATAAATTATAATTAGTAATAATAAAGTTCATAATTAAAGCCGAATTGACACACATTTTATTGGTTAAATTACTGTGTGAAAAAGGATGACTTTATAAAATTAATAATGATCGGTTAGTTTTTTTTTAGTAATGTAATTCTAGGATTAGATTTAAAAGGCAGGAGAAATTAACAACTCCTGCCTTTTTGGAAATACAACTAATCACTAATCAATAAATACTTCCACTACTAAAAACATTCTGTTAGTCACCTAATCCCCAACTAAGTTCTAAGTCGGACGATGCTGGTGAAACTCTAATATATCCTTGCATCTCTTGGTGTAATGCTGAACAGAAATCTGTACAATAGAATGGCCAAACCCCAACTTGTTTAGGGTACCATACAAATGTTTCAGTTTGCCCTGGCATAATTAGTAATTCTGAAGTTTGAGCTCCAATCATACTAACACCGTGAGGTACATCGTAATCTTGTTCTAAATTCGTAACGTGGAAATAGACTTTATCTCCTACTTTTACACCTTCAATATTATCTGGGTTAAAGTGACTACGAATCATAGTCATATAAATATGAACTTCTTTTCCATCTCTTTCAACTCTTGCATCAGCATCATTTATAGTTGCATATTTATGTTTGTTTTCTTCTAATTTGTATAACTTTTTAGAGTTAGGTATGATCATTTCCGCTGGGATACCTGCTGCATAGTGAGGCTCACCAATAGTTGGGAAATCTAATAATAATTCCATTTTCTCTCCAGTAATATCATATAACTGTGCAGATTGTGTTACTTCTGGACCTGTTGGTAAATAACGGTCTTTGGTAATTTTATTCATTGCAAGTACATATTTTCCAAATGGTTTACGTGAGTTTCCTCCAGGAATCATTAAGTGACCCACAGAGTAATACGTGTTTTTTCTATCGATTACTTCCCAAGTTCCTAATTTCCATTTTACTACTTCAGAAGAGATAAAAAACGTTGTATAAGCGTTTCCTTTTCCGTCAAATTCTGTATGTAAAGGCCCTAAGCCTGGTTGCTCAACAACACCTGCAAGAACATCTTCGAAGTTAAGAATTGGAATTCCATAAGCATCTCCTGCAAATTTTTCATTTTCAATTGCATCTAACATTTTTGTGAAAGAGTGTACAGTTAAGTTAGCAGAAAGTTTTCCGTTACCTACAATATATTCACCACTTGGATCAACATCACAACCGTGAGGAGATTTAGGTGTTGGTAAGAAGAAAACTGCTCCAGGAATATCTATTGGGTTTACCGTAAGAACTTCTTTAATCATTGTTGAAGTTGCAGAATGTGTGTGCTCATCATATATATTGTGTGCATAATTAGTTGGCATCATAGTACCACCACCATTATTTACATACTCTTCAATTTTTTTCCAGTTAATTGCTGCGATAAAATCTTTATCGTTTTGTGAAGCATTTACTTCTAATAAAGTATTTGCTTCTTCAGTATTATATGTTGTAAAGAAGAACCATCCGTGAGATTTTCCACGTCCTGGGTGAGAAAGGTCATAGTTGAAACCAGGCATTAAAATTTGAAATTTAATTGCCATTTCACCATCTTCAGGATCTACACTAATAAAAGTTAAAGCACCTTTAAAGTTTCCTTTGTACTCTTTAATAGACATATCACGTTGAGGAACAGGAATAGAAAAACGTGTTCCTGCAACAACATACTCAGTATTTTCAGTTACAAATGAAGAACTGTGGTTACCAGCACTGTTAGGTATTTCGATAATCTCTGTAGTTTCAAAAGTTGTTAAATCAATTTTTGCGATACGAGGAGTATTGTTACCGTTGATAAATACCCAACGACCATCTAATTCACCATTTGTTTGTGAAATGTCTGGGTGGTGAGAATCATCCCAAGGAATAAATCCGTGAGAAGTATTTAACATAGGAATCGTTTCTTCGTTGTATCCATACGCTTTTTCAGCATCTTGTGAGAATACAGGAATTACTTTAAATAATCTTCCTGATGGTAATCCGTAAACAGCTAACTGTCCGCTAAATCCACCTGAAACAAAGGCGTAAAATTCATCAAGCTCACCTGGAGCTACATATACTCTTTCTGCAGCGTTAGAAGTAAGAGCTCCTTTTTTGCTGCTAGTATCACTGTTATTACAACTGAAAAGTCCAGCTAGAATAACCAATGAAACTAAAATATTAATTGTTTTTTTCATTATATAGTATTTATTATTAGTGTTAATTTATTCTTTTGTTGGAGGCAACATTACTTTATCTATAACATGTACAATTCCGTTTCCAGCTTTTACACTTGCAATAACTTTCGCACCACCTACATACAAATCGTCTCCTTTAACTTCTACCAACACATATTGGTTATTAGCTTGACCTAATTCTTTTCCGTTAAAAGCTTTCATTAAAAATTCTTTGCTGTAGTTACCAGGGGTTACATGGTATTTTAAAATATCTGCTAAGGTATTTTTGTTTTCAGGTTTTAATAAAGTTTCAACAGTTCCTTCAGGTAAAGCTGCAAAAGCATCGTTTGTTGGAGCGAAAACCATTAATGGACCTGCATTAACTAAAGCGTTTTCTAAATCTGCGGCTTGTACAGCAGCGACTAAAGTAGTATGATCTGGAGATCCAATTGCAATTTGTAATACATTTGGAGCAGATCCATCATCTGCAATAAATGCTTGCCCTTTATCTTTAGTATTAGAGTTGTTTTCTGTGGTTACATCGTTTGTATTTACATCCTTCTTTTCACCCGAATTACAACTTGCAATTAGCAAAACAAAAGTTAATACAAATACTGATCTTAGTATTGTTTTCATGATAAAATAGTTTTTATTGGTTAAATTGAATTAGTAAAAACGTAGTATTAAAGAGTTCTAAAATACTCTAATACGTTTCTAGCTTCTTCTTCGGTTAGGTTTTGGTTAGCCATTGGTGAGCCGTTATATTCCATTAGTAATGCTTTTGCATCTGGATCTTTTTGAACCATTTCATCAGGATTCAAAATCATATTCATAATCCACTCTGGAGAACGTCTTTCAAAAATTCCGTTTGGAGCTGGTCCAATGAATTTTTTGCCAATTTTATGACAAGCAGTACATTTAGTTTTATAAACCTCTGCTCCTTTTGCTGCCATAGTTTGATCTATTTCTGCAGGCAATTCTAAAGAAGTAATTGGTCCTATTCCTTTATTGGAAAGGTCGTAAGTTGTTTCTTTCTTTTCTTTTTTTTCTTTTTTGGAATCTGATTTTTTGGTTTTACCAATTTTTACTTTCTCCTTTTTTTCTTTTTTGTCATCACCTCCGCAGCTTACAATTGTAAGAGAAAAAATGATTAGTAGTGATAGTTTAATTAAATTTTTCATTGTTTTAAATTTATGTTAATTTTATCTGGCAAAGATAACATAACTCTAAATAATAATAATGACAATTATCATATTTAAATAGTAAAAGACAAATTGGTCTTAATGTGATTCAAGCACTATGTTAAAACCCTTTAAGTGCGGTCGAGCGGTTGTTTTTTAAAAGATTAAAAAAATATTGATTGTGGTTATAATAGGACATATTTTTTATATTTGCAGGAAACAGATGTTAATTGAATAAACACCCATTTTCAAGAGAAATAAATTATGAGTATAGAAAGGCAATTAAAACAACGAAGTGATTCTAAATGTGAATTATGTGGGAATGAAGAAAATTTAAATACGTACGAAGTTCCTTCTTCAAAGAAAAGTGATTTGGAAGCAAGTGTTTTGGTTTGTACTACGTGCCAAGAACAATTTGATGAGGAAGAGAACAGAGATCAAAATCATTGGCGATGCCTAAACGATAGTATGTGGAGTACGGAGCCGGCAGTGCAGGTAATGGCTTGGCGAATGTTACACCGTCTAAAATCGTTTGGCTGGTCACAAGATTTATTAGATATGATGTATTTGGAGGAAGATGTGCAAGAGTGGGCAGCCGCAGCTGGAGATGCAGAAGACAAAACAGATGCCATTGTACATAGAGATGTAAATGGAGTGATTTTACAAACAGGAGATTCTGTAGTCTTAATCAAAGACCTAAAAGTAAAAGGATCAAGTTTAGTTGCCAAACAAGGAACTGCTGTTAGACGTATTTCATTAGATCACGAAAATGCCGAATTTATTGAAGGTAAGGTAGGGCCTACTCAGATTGTGATTATTACTAAGTATGTAAAGAAAATATAGGGTAGTTTCTACGTTGTGTTTTTTTTGATGTATGACGTGGCTGCATTGTCATTCTGGGCTTGACCCAGAATCCATTAATTATTAAAATTAACAAGAGTTGTATCTGGCTTTACTCTATTATAAAGCGCTATAGCTTCTTTTGCTTCTTCTATTGTGTTAAATGGGTATTCTTGTTTTAGCTTTTTTCTTTCTTCAGGTGATTTAAAAGTATATAAATTGTAATAATTTTCTATTAAATAACCAGAAACCTTTTTTGAGTCATTTTTCTTCTGAAAATCTATTTTGTTTTTTGTGACGAAATCAAATAGTTCTGGATTAGTAAAATATTTTATATGCTCATTAATTAATTTCCAATTTTTTGGATTTGAATAATCTTCTTCATCAATAGATTCAAAATACTTTTTAATTACATTTTGTATTTGCATTAAGTCATAAGGGCTATAAATTATTTGTCTATAAAATATAAATCGATTTACATTTTCAAGAGTTAAATTAGTTCTCTTGTTTTTTTTAATCAACTTCCAGTTTTCTTCAATTTGCTCATAGTTTTTCCAAACTTCCAGTTGTTGCTGTTGACTATAATTTAAACTATATTCAATATCTGAAATTAAATTCTCATCAGCATCAATAAAATAAAGCTGTGGATATCCTTTCCAAGAATTATAATATTTTTTTAAACTTTTAATTTCACTTTCAGAAGCTTTATCCATATCAAATTCAAAAACAATAAATTGATTATTTAGGAAGGTGACTGTTTCTTTATGGTTATTTATTTCTTCATTAAAAACATCGAAAATAGGGCAGGTTTTGCTTCTTGTTATAAAAAATATGTCTTTATTTTGAGTTTTAGCTGTTTTTAAAGCTTGGTCAAAACTGCCTTTAAAATATTGGAGATGTTGTTGCGAAAAACTTGAAAAAGTAATACACAAGAATAGAATAAACAGATTATATCTCATTGGTTAGATGTTAAACGTTGTTTATTAAAGAACTTTATAAATATACTTTTATTGTAGTATTTTAAATACAGTATATTGTCATTCTGGGCTTAACCCAGAATCCATTAAAAAAGTATCGATGATTTTTGGATTCTGAATCAAGTTCAAGATAGCAAATCAAATCATTTACTCATTTCAGTAAAATAATGGTAAAACTGTGGGATCGTTTCAATTCCTTTTAAGAAATTCCAGATTCCAAAATGCTCATTGGAGGAGTGAATCGCATCACTATCCAAACCAAAGCCCATTAAAATTGTTTTGCTTTTTAGTTTTTTTCAAACAATACCACAATAGGAATACTGAAATAACAACCGAAGAAACAAGTGTTATAATAACCGTTTCATTAAGAGAACTGTGGTGAAAATCAAACTTTATTTAGTTGGCCTAGATAGCTATCGGGACAGTTTTAATCTGAAACTATATTTTAGGACGAGACAAATATAAGCATGAAGGGTGAGATTCATGCCTTGCTCCTCCGTTATAACTGGCAGTATATGGATATAGGAATTTATCAAACGAAAGGAGCATCAATAGGCAACACCTTAACTTTTCGAGTTTTTATATTAAAATGATCCCCATTAGAAAGAATGTGAACCACCAAATTACTCATGCTCATTGGGGTTCCTTCTTCTAGAATTTCTTCGTTATTATGGGTTAGGTTGTTTGCGTCAAAAATGATAATCATTCCAGAACCAATTACTTCAAACTCTGTACTTTTTTTTATGACTAATCCAGTATCTTCAGCCAAACCAATTCCTAAAATATCAGGGAATTTTGCAACTGCTTCCGCTTGTCTTCCAAAGCGCCCTCTTTGAATAAAATGTGTGTCTATAATAAGTTCAGGGATAAGTCCTAAGCCTTTACGCATGGTAACGGTACCTTTAAAAAAAGCATCGGTGCTACTTCCACCTGCAATCATTTCAGAAGTCATCATCATGGCACCTGCACTGGTACCTGCAATTACAAAATCTTCTTCATTTAGGTAACGTTCCATCATTACTTTATGAATAATAGTGTCGCCTATTTTATCGATAATTTTTGATTGATTTCCTCCTGAGAACATGAGGCAATTTGCCGTCTTTATCATATCGATAGACTCTTGTTTTTCAGAATCTTCTCTACTTCTTATGTCAAGAATTTGAACGTTGGTACAGCCTAATTTTGCAAAGGCGTCCAAGTAATTTTCACCCACTTCAATAGGGATGCTAGAGGCAGTTGGGATAACTATAATCTTTGCGTCAATACCACCACTTTCTTTAACCACCCGAGAAAGGATGCCATCGTCAATATATTCTAGCGTATATCGTTCTTTAGCTTCGTGTCCCTTATCTTCATTTCCACCAATGGGGATTAGCGTTCCTTTAACTGTCATGACGTTCATTTTTCTTTGGGCGAAAATAAACTAATTATTCTACAGGAAAATGTATATATTTATAAACTTTTCACTTGAATTTTAAAACTAAGCACCCGCTTTCTCGGGCAATAAATATGGAAATAAGAAGTATTAATGCTATGCGTGGCCCCAATTATTGGTCGGTTAGACGTCACAAGCTTATTGTGATGGTTTTAGATTTAGAAGAAATGGAAGAAATGCCTTCCAATAAAATTAAAGGATTTAGAGAACGGTTAGAAGAGATGTTTCCTACCATGTATTCTCATCGTTGCTCGGTAGGTACTCCTGGTGGTTTTTTTCAACGGGTAGAAGATGGTACCTGGATGGGACATATTATTGAACATATTGCTTTAGAAATTCAGACCCTAGCAGGAATGGATACAGGCTTCGGAAGAACCCGAGGGTATGGAGAAGAAGGCGTTTATAATGTAGTATTCTCTTATATTGAAGAAAATGTTGGTAGGTATGCAGCAAAAGCTTCCGTTAAAATTTGTGAAGCCTTAATTACTGGAGAAGCATACGATTTAGCAGGTGATATTCAACAGATGCGAGAAATTAGGGAAGACGAGCGATTGGGACCTAGTACGGGTTCGATTGTTCAGGAAGCTGTAAATCGTGGAATTCCGTGGATACGATTGAATAAATATTCGCTGGTACAATTAGGATATGGAACCAATCAAAAACGAATTCAAGCAACGGTAACTAGTGAAACTAGTAGTATTGGAGTTGAAATTGCTTGCGATAAAGAAGACACCAAATATTTATTAGAACAAGCAGAGATCGATGTGCCTCGTGGCGATATTATACGAAGAGAACGAAGCTTACAAGATGCTTGTGATTATGTAGGTTTCCCGTTGGTAATTAAACCTATAGACGGAAATCACGGAAGAGGAATTACCGTAGATATAAATAATTATAAAGATGCTTTAGTTGCCTTTCATCACGCAAAAGATAGTTCTAAAAGTGGTGCTGTTATTGTTGAAAAATTTATTACGGGGGAAGACTATCGATTGTTAGTCATAAATAATGTGCTAGTTGCAGCTGCAATTCGTACTCCTGCGCATGTACTTGGTAACGGAAAATTTACCATACAAGAATTAATAGATGAGGTGAATAGAGATCCACGAAGAGGCTATGGTCATGAAAAAGTATTGACACAAATTACCACGAATGAATTAACAAAGACACTGATTAAAGATGCGGGTTATACATTAGATTCAGTGTTAACTAAAGGCGAACGTCTTATCTTAAAAGACACAGCCAACCTTAGTACAGGAGGAACTGCCAAAGATGTGACAGATATTGTACATCCAGCAAATGTGTCGATGGTAGAGCGTATTTCAAAAATTATCGATTTAGATATTTGTGGAATCGATATTATGACCACCGATATTACTAAGCCACTTTCAGAAACGGGAGGAGCAGTTTTAGAAGTAAACGCAGGACCTGGCTTTAGAATGCACTTAGCACCCACCACAGGATTGCCTAGAAATGTTGCTGCTCCAGTGATTGATAAATTATTTCCGAGGAAAAAAACAGGGAGAATTCCAATTATTGCCATTACTGGAACTAATGGAAAAACCACCACCACTCGTCTGTTAGCACATATTGCAAAAATGAACGGACATCGTGTGGGATACACTACTAGTGATGGGGTTTATATACAAAACAGATTATTAATGACGGGTGATTGTACAGGGCCAGCCAGTGCTGAGTTTGTATTAAAAGATCCTACTGTTAATTTTGCGGTATTGGAGTGTGCCAGAGGAGGATTGTTGCGTGCAGGACTCGGGTTTAAAAAATGCGATGTTGCTATTGTTACCAATGTGACGGCAGATCATTTAGGATTAAAAGGGATCCATACCGTTGAGCAATTAGCAAAAGTGAAAGGGGTAGTTCCAGAAACAGTGCTTCCAGATGGTTATGCAATTTTAAATGCAGACGACGATTTAGTGTATGAGATGCGCCGAAATATAGAATGTAATTTGGCATTGTTCTCTATGGATGAGAACAATCCACATATTAAAGCCCTACAACGTAAAGGAGGAATCACTGCTATTTATGAAAATGGATATGTAACTATCTGTCGAGGAGAATGGAAAATGCGAGTGATGAAGGCGGAGAATATTCCGTTGACTTATGGCGGAAAAGCAAAGTTTATGATACAGAATGTACTGCCAGCAATATTAGCTGCTAATGTACAAGGAATAAGTATTGAAGATATGAAAGCTGCTTTGGAAACTTTTATCCCTTCTGCGTCTCAAACTCCAGGAAGGTTAAATTTATTTAAGTTTAAAGAGTTTAGTATTCTTTTAGATTATGCGCATAATCCTGCGGGAATGAGAGCACTTCAACAATTTACAGACGAATTAGATGCTACTGTTAAGGTTGGAATCATTGCAGGAATTGGAGATAGGCGAGTTGAAGATAATAATGAAATGGGAAGTATTGCCGCCGAAATGTTTGATGAAATTATTATAAGACAAGACAAACGATTGAGAGGAAAAACTGAAGAAGAACTCATTAAAATGCTGAATGATGGAATTAAAATGAAAGATCCTAATAAAAAACCCATGATTATACCTTCAGAAAAAGAAGCAATAATTTATGCAGTAAAAAATGCGGTAAAAGGATCGTTGATTATTTTATGTAGTGATGTGGTACCTGATGCTTTAGAATTGGTGCAGCAATTTAAAGAACGAGAAGCTAAAGGAGAGTCATTACTTTTAGATTAATTTAAAAAAAACCCCTGTAAAAACAGGGGTTTAAGTCGCCCCTCAATGCGACTTTAATAGACCTTCCAAACTTTTAGCGAAGAAGGACAATACATAATTGAAACTTAAACAATTATACTATTCTTCTATCACAACTAGATTTGTTGTAGATAGATTTGTTTTATTTTCAAGAGCAGTTAATCTAGCTTCTAATTGCTCATATTTGGATAGTTGTTGTTTTAAATTTTTATTTTCTTGAGAAAGTATTTCTACTTCTTTTTTTAATTCTTTAATTCCTTCAACAAAAATTGGGTCATAATCACCATAGGCTGTTTGATAATATCCTAGTGCATCTTTTGATACTTTTTCTGGAAAGACTTGCATTAAATCTTGCGCAATAAAACCATATTGAATTTCTGTAGGCCTTTTAATACCTGTTTTATTGTCATTCCATAGATAGGTAATCCCTTTCATTTTCATTATTTTATCTAAGGCAGTTTTCCCTTCAATAATTTTTATGTCTGTTTTTAATCTTCGATCACTATTAGCTAACCAGCTACCTGCTGTAGTTTTTGAAGCATTGCCTCCTACTTCAAAAGTATTTGTGGTTGGAGTACGCTTTATTCCTACTTTTCCATTACCTCTAACTGTAATAACATTACCTGATGATGTATGGTGTATGTTAAAATACCCATCGGCATTAGTGTTGTCTGCTCTCCCATAAAGGGTCCATTTATTTGTTGTTTCAACAGCGTTTTGAAACATAATTCTAGCTCCATCACCAGAGACCGTTTCTGTTAACTCTATTTGCCCTGTACTTGAAGTACTATTTGCCTTGATATCTAAATAACCACTGGGAGCTGGATTATTAATTCCCACTTTCCCATTGGTGTAAATATTGTCATTAATACTATTGGGAGGTGTTCCACCAGATTCATACCAATCTGCATCTTGTAGTGAGCTGCCATTTATAAAGGCTAGTTGTCCTGCACCATTTGTTGCCATTATTTGATTGGCAGTACCATCTGTTAGCGGCATGTTATAAGCATCATTTATATTCATTAAACCATTTTTGTAAATGGTTAAGGCGTTGCTCCGGTTTGCTGTGTCAACTCCATTTCCTATTGAAAATAAACGATCTGAGTTGTTAAAAGAAGTTGAGTTAAACGGAGAATAAGTAGTTGAAAAAACACCTAAAGTGGTTTCAGCATAAGAAGGGGAGGTCGCGTAGTGTCCCATAGCTGTTGAGTAAAGCCCTGAAGCATTAGTATAACTACCCATAGCAGTAGAAGCGATTCCTGATGCTGTGGTGTTATTACCTGAAGTTATAGATTTATCGCCTGATGCAGTAGTAAAGCTTCCTGTTGCTGTTGAGTAAAGCCCTGAAGCAGTACTGTTACTACCCATTGCAGTAGAGGCGTTTCCAGATGCAATAGTATTGCTACCTATTGCTGTTGAAAAAGTATTTGAAGCAGTGGTATGTCCCCCTAGTGCTGTTGCATCAATTCCAGAAGCGGTAGTGTAGTACCCCATTGCTGTTGAATTTGGAGCTGAAGCAATAGAACCGTATCCCGAAGCAAAAGAGGTGTTTCCGGAAGCAGTAGTGCTGTGCCCCGAAGCAAAAGAGTAAGCTCCTAAGTTAGCATCATTCCATTGTGAAGCGGGAACATATCCTGCTCTAAAAGCGGCTTTTCGAGGATTAAAGAACAAACGTGTACCTCCTCCAGAAAGTAAATTTGTAGTCCCTGAACCGAATGTGCCGGTTACTTGAAACCCATCGGCACCAGTAATATTCACTGCTCCACTATCTGCAGTAATAGTGCGTCCATTTCCTGTACCTCCTTCGTCATAAGCTTGATCTAGGGTGTTTTCGTTTTGCAATGATGATAAATCTATAACTTGGCTGGTGCCATTTTCAATACCAATAGTTAGGCTTGTTCCTGATAGTGCAGAGCCAGAAATGTTTTGGTCATCTGTGCCTAGTGAACTGTCATTTATAAAGCCCAACTGTCCAGATCCATCTGTTTTTAATAATTGGTTTGCAGTGCCATCTGTAGTAGGGAATGCGTAGCCTGTACCAGTAGGGACGCCTATTTGAAATTCTCCATTTACTCTTAATATATTGGAAAAAAAGTCCCCATATACAAGTGCGTTATTTCTATTTGCAGCGGAGTTTTCTATATATAGTTTACCACTCCCCATTTCTAAAGATCCTGCATTACTTCCTAAAAATACGTTACTAGATCCTAAATTATCATGCCCTGCTCTATATCCTAAAGCTGTATTATAATCTCCAGATACATTATCAATAAGAGAACTTGCTCCATAAGATGTATTAGAATGTCCTGTTGTATTAAAATATTGAGACATATGGCCATTAGCGGTGTTGTTACTTCCCGATGTATTAGAATAAAGTGATCGATATCCATTAGCGGTATTGTCACTTCCTGATGTATTAGAATAAAGAGCTTGATATCCATTAGCAGTATGGTTGCTTCCGAATACAACGGAATAAAGTGCTTGAAACCCAATTGCTACATTTCTATTTGAACTATCATCATTAGCTCCAGCGTCTACACCTAAGAAAACAGAAGACCCATCACTATCAGACTTCCCATCACTAAGATCATCTAGCTTTTGCACCGTTCCGCCAATAGCACTTAACCAAGTACTGCTACCATTATTCCAATAGTAAAACCCTGGGGCATTGCTGCCAGAGGTGGTAGTAAGATACACCATCATCCCGTTTTGCGCAGCAGCTGGATTTGTGGCCGGAAAATCATCAATGCGAGGTATCAGTAAACCGTCTGTATTAGAGGGGTTTGCTTGGTTAGAGGCAGTAATATCCAAACTTGCTTTTGGATTGGTATTATTAATTCCTACTTGTGAATGAAGCAGTGTGCTGAAAAAAATTACAGCAAAAAGAGTTAGTATTTGTTTCATAATTTAATGTATTGAGGTACATAAAATAAGGTTTCTTGTTTCTTTTGAAACAAGAAACACACTACATAAGTAACTATTTACTTAGGCATACCCAATTATTTTTAGTGAAGGAGGTGTTTTATTTAGTGAATGGAGTTATTTTAAATAGTACGTAAGAGATATGAGTTAGACATATGAAAGCGGAGTTGTAGTTTGGAAGCAGATTAAAAGGTTATTTTTATAGTGATACTCTTTGTTTAATTATTTCTTTATTTGAATTACTCAGGGGGATTTTTATGTTACCCACCATTACAGAATCTGTTTGTAGTGAAGAAATTTTGTTTAGATTAACAATATAAGAACGGTGTGTTTTTACAAAAATTTTTGGGGTTAGTTTTTCTGAAACGTGCTTTAAAGTAAAAGGAATAAGATGTTTTTTTTCTGAAGTAAATAAATAACAATAATTATCAAAAGCCTTTAAATACAGAATGTCTTGTTGTTTTATCTTCAGTAAAGAGCCTTCAGAACGAACCATAATAAAATCACTATTGTTTTGTAGGTAAGAGTGCCATGCCAATTCTATATTGCTTCTAAGGCTGGTTTCGGTAAAGGGCTTTACTATATACCCTAATGGAGACGTTTCTTTGACCCGTGCAATAGTTTCTGGATCGGTCTGTGAAGTAAGGTACAAGTAAGGAATATTCTTTTTATCTAAATGTAAGGCTAGGTCTATTCCGTCTTTATCTCCTTCCAAATTAATGTCAAGTAGAACGAGGTCTGGATTGTATTTTTCAATATCGTTTTTTGCATCTTCAACAGTATCGGCATCGCCACAGATAGTAAAACCTTGTTTTAAAAGTGCCGTTTCAATAGTTATCGCTATTAAAGGCTCATCTTCTACAATATAGATAGTTATTGATTTCAAAAGGTTACAAAATATTAAATCGTTTAATAGTTAACGTTGCCAATGTACCCTTGTTATCTGGAGAATCAAAGAGTAAGGTAGCCTTTAATTTTTTTGCTAGGGCTTTAATTAATTTAATACCAAATGAAGTGTTTTTAATCTCTTCTTTAATTCCATTTCCATTATCCTGTACTTGTAAAACCAACGTATCTCCTTCTCTTTTAAACGAAACAGTTAAGGTGCTATTTTCATCTATTTTAGTAAAAGCATGCTTTAATACATTAACGATTAGCTCGTTTATAATGAGCCCGATAGGTGTAATGGTTTCGATAGTTAAAACCATTGGTTCTATGTCTAAAGAATAGGCTAGGGGCTGTTTCTGAAATAGATGGCTTTCAATAATATCATTCACTAAATCTGTGATATATTCTAGCGTATCTATCCCTACTAACTGCTCTTTGCTATATAACCTTTGATGAATAAGCACCATAGAACGCACTCTGTTTTGTGCTTCTTTTATGGCAATTTTGGCCTCTTTATCGGTGATGCTTTCAGATTGAAGATATAATAAACTAGATACAATTTGGAAGCTGTTTTTTACACGGTGGTGTGTTTCTTTTAAAAGGGTGTTTTTTTCATCAATAGTGATTTCTAGCATTTTTTTTTGCTTAGCTAGGAGTTTGTTTTTTTTCTGATTTTTAATATAAAAGAAGCCTAAAAGTAATACAATAATTAAACCTGCTAATGCTAAAAATAGGTATAGTTTTTTTTCTTGTTCTGTCTTTTTGGCTTCAATTTTTTGCAGTTCTTGTTTTTTGTCAAAACCGTATTGCATCTCAAGCTGAGTAAGCTTTTTTATGTTTTTTTTATTAAATAAAGAATCCTTAATTGTAAGAAAAATTTCGTGATTTTCTAGCGATTTTTGATAATCTCCCATTCCTTTATAAGCTTCAAAAAGACACTCTGAAGATTTAAGTTGGTACTCTAAGACACTGAGTGTAATTGCAAGTTTTTTAGCCTTTTCACAATCATTTTTCGCTTGCTTAAATTTACCTATTGCATTTAAAAGGATTCCTCTATGGGTTAAGATATAGGCATATTCTTTTTGTTGAATATTATTAGAATAAACCTTAAAAGCCTCTTTAAAATAGTATTCGGCCTCTTCGTAATTTTTTATTTCAAAATAGGCAATACCAATATTTAAGTCTGTGTTGGCAATAAACCTAGGAGGAGAACCCCCTTCAATTTTAAGTTCTTTACTCTCTTTTAAGATATGTAGTCCCTCCTCATAATTTTTCATTTTCAGTAACAAATCGCCTTTGTTAGACATAATAATACCTGCATTTGTTTTTGATCCCAGCTCTAGCGCTGTTTTTATAGCATTATTATAATATGGAATCGCCACTTCATATTCTTCCATTTGGTTGTAAAAATTAGCCAAAGTGTTATTAAGAATTAAATTTTGGCCTTTAAATTTTTTATATCCTTTTTCATCTAATATCAAAGTGTCTACGTTGTCTAGTATTTTTTTTGCTTCAAGCAATGTAGAAATAGCTAAAGAGGAGTTTCCTTTTGTTTTATGAATGGCTCCCATGACACTTAATATGGATGATTTTAGCAGAGGAGAGTCTTTGGTTTTTATGTAGTTATTTGCTTTTTTTAAAGCAATTAAAGAAGAGTCTAGTTGAGAATTGTTGTAATAGAAACACCCTAAAGCATACTCACTTTTTGAAAGTATAGAAGGCTCTTTAGATTTGTTTGAAATTTCTAGTGATTTATCGGCAAATTTTCGCACTAATTTTGAATCTCTATACCTGCCTATTAATACAGATAATTCGCTAATTTTTTCAAAATCTGTAGGAAGGGTATCTATTTGGTGTAGTAGGGAATCTATTTTTTTTTCATCTAAAGTATTGTTTTGTGAAAAAACAGAAAATGAAAATAGAAAGAGGATTAGGTATGCAGGTTTCAATAAAAATATAGATTGGGTTAGCTAAAGCTAATATAGTAAAATATACGAACACATTTTTTTGTATAAGATTCAATTTTCACAAAGGTTAAAAACAGAAAAGCCGCTCCCCAAAGCGACTTTTCTCCTCAATACATAATCGAAACTTAACTCAATTATACTATTCTTCTACCACAGCCAGATTTTTTGCTATTGGTAGCGTTGTTTTGTTTTCTAGAGCAGTTAACCTAGCTTCTAATTGCTCGTATTTGGAAAGTTTTTGTTTTAGTTTTTTGTTTTCAGTTTCAAGAAGAATAACTTTATCATTTAATTCTTTAATTCCTGCTGTGAGTATGGGGGTTAAACGGGCATAATCTACCATCATAGGATCTGTTTCTACATTAGAATCTGGACTTCCAATGACTGCTTGCGGATAAATTAATTGTAATTCCTGAGCGATAAACCCGTATTCTGTAGTACCTAAATTTGCTTTGTACTCATATTTTCTAGGCTGTATCTTTTCAATTAAATGAAGTGCATTATCTATATTGATAATCTTAGTTTTTAAACGCCTGTCTGAAGTGGTGGTATAATTAACGCCACCAGTAGCTGCATTTCCAGATATTCTACCCCTCATTGAACCTACACCACTATAAAACCCAATGTAATAATTATTTGAACCTGGCGTAGTTCTAGCCAAACGAATTTTGAGCCCATCTGCATCTGCATTTGTTGATGAATTATTAATTCTTGCGACATAACTTGTAGCTTGAGAATCTACAACATCTAACCTAAGAGATGCAGAGGCAGTGCCAATACCTACATTGCCATAGGTATAAATAGTATCATTAATATCGTTAGGTGGCGTGCCTCCAGTTTCAAACCAGTCGGCATCTTGTAAAGGAGAGAGATTTACACTAGCACTAGATCCGTTTTCAATAGCTATTGATAATGTGTTTCCTGTTAATGTAGCGCTGGTTATATTTTGATTGTCGGAGCCCATTGTACTTGAGTCAACCCAACTTAAATTTCCTGTTCCATCGGTTTGCATAAGTTGTCCATTAGTTCCTCTTATAGATGGGAAAATATATTTATTCCCAGATGCTGTGCCAATAGAAACTCTTCCTAAAAAGTAACCTGCATACCCGGTAGCTTTTAACACTTCAGAGTATACGCCATACTGGGAAACACCTCCCGCTGTTGTAGGGATATAATTAAAAGAGCCATATTTTGAGCCACTTCCAGGACCTCTTACATCGTTATAAACTCCATATTGGGTACCTGTCCCGCTATTGGTTATATGATTTTTAACTCCAAAAACATTTAAACTATGTACTCCGCCTATACTATTTTGTACTCCAATTGCTCCAAATGCTTCTGAATAGCTCGCAATATTAGATATCACATTAGTAAAACTATTATATGTTGCTACTGCAGCGCGAGAAGCAGAAGTATAACTACTGGTAACATTTATTTGCAAGCCATCGTGTTGGCTAGCATTATGTTCTATTTTCATTATATCGGTAGCAGTTTTATTTCCCAGATATATATTGTTACCAGACCCTACAATTAACCTGTAATTTGAAGAATTGGTGTTCCCCATTAAAACATTACCTACACTATTAATTCTAAAAGATTCGATTCCATTAGTACTATATGCAGTTGTTGCCGTTGCGGGGCTATAAAATCCGGTATCGATGTCAGAAAATCTAATACTTGGATCTGCAACAGTACCATTGTCAAATTCAATTTCATCTACTTTACTAATTTCATCGGGGTCTAAATAATAGGCAGTAGCATCCCAATCTATAATACGGTCACTTATATACAAATCGTTATCAGTTGTATTTATATTTCCAATATAAACGTTGCCAGTCTGACGTTCTATATCTGCTCCTACATCTGTCCAATCATCATCTCCAGCAAGGCTAGATAAATCTACTGTTAATGGAGCTACTCCATCATTTTCTAGAGAGATCCCTAGCGTAGTTCCAGATAATACAAATTGGTCTATAGTTTGGTCATCTGTTCCTGTACCATCTTGTAGTGACGATAGATCTATAACTTGGTTGATGCCATTTTCAATACCAATAGTTAGATTTGTTCCAGATAATCCAGAGCCAGAGATGTTTTGGTCGTCTGTGCCTGAACTTGGAGATACCCAACTTATAGTTCCAGAGCCATCGGTTTTCATAACTTGGTTAGCAGTACCATCTACTGTTGGAAAAGCATAACCAGTACCCGTAGGGCTTCCTATTTGTAATTCGCCATTTATACGTAAAATATTAGTATCAAATTCACCATAAATAAGTGCGTTACTAGAGTTTGCATTAGAGTTTTCGATGTATAAAGTATTACTCCCTAGTTCGTTTAAACCAGATTGGTAACCAACAAAAATATTCCCGCTTCCGGTAATATTAGTAGACCCAGCACTCATCCCTAAAGCGGTATTATTAGACCCTGTTGTAAGAGAATTTAGAGATAAATTTCCAATTGCAGTGTTGTAATCTCCATTACTATTAGAATTAAGTGAAAAATAACCATAAGCTGAATTATAAAAGCCTGTTGTATTGGCTGCTAAAGCAGAATATCCAATACCTACACCTCTGTTGTCACTACTATCATCACTAGAGCCTGCAGCAAGTCCTAAAAAAACAGAAGAGAAGTTATTGGTTCCATCACTATCAGATTTACCATCAATAAGGTCGTCTAATTTTTGGGCTCCAACAGCACGTGTTTCAAAAGAAATTTGTCCACTACCATCTGTTACTAATAGTTGGTTTACACTTCCATCTGTAGTAGGAAAAGCATAACCAGTACCTGTAGGGTTCCCTATTTGGAACTCACTATTGGTTCGCAGAATGTTGTTGTCAAATTCTCCATATATTAATGCGTTGTTAGCATTTGCATTAGAATTTTCAATGTAAAGTTTATTACTTCCAGTTTCATTAAAACCAGATTGGTATCCTAGAAACACATTTGCATTTCCAGAGATGTTGCTTCCTCCAGAGTTAACTCCTAAGGCAGTATTGTAATTTCCCGTTGTATTATTAAAAAGTGAGTTATTTCCTATTGCTGTATTTCCAATCCCAAAAGTGTTTGAATAAAGTGATTTCCACCCCAAGGAATTGTTGCTGCTACCTGTTGTATTGAAATAAAGGGATTGATACCCATAAGTAGTATTTGCTAGGCCTGTTGTATTGTTATACAGGGATAAATTCCCGTTAGCAGTATTGTTATAACCAGTTGTATTTGAATGTAATGAACTAACTCCAATTGCGATATTATTATGTCCTGTTGTATTGGAATATAAGGAGCCTTTCCCATTAGCAGTATTGTTAAATCCAGTTGAATTGCTTGAAAGTGATTGATATCCGTTAGCGGTATTTTCATAGCCAGTTGTGTTTAATTTTAAAGCTTCAAACCCAACCCCAACATTTTTGTTATCTGTACTATCATCATTTACTCCTGCATTTACTCCAAGAAAAACAGAGGAGCCATCATTATCAGATTTACCATCGCTAAGATCATTTATCTTTTGTACAGTACCGCCAACAACACTTACCCAAGCAGCTGGTCCTGTGTTATTATCCCAATAATAAAATCCAGGAGGATTCCCACCAGAAGTGGTTGTAAGATAAACCATCATACCTTGTTGAGCAGCGGTGGGATTACTAGCTGTAAAATCATCAATTCGAGGTATAAGCAATCCGTCTGTATTAGATGGGTTTGCTTGATTGGTTGCAGTAATATCCAGACTTGCTTTAGGATTGGTATTGTTTATCCCTACTTGAGCATGAAGTAGCGTGCTAAATAATAGTATCGCAAAAAGAGTTAGTATTTGTTTCATAATTTAATGTATTGAGGTACATAAATAATTTAATTGAGGTTATTAGTTTCTTCTGGGGAAAGAAAAGGTTATTTAGTTAAAATAACACAAGGCTAAAGTATTGTTGTGGTAGGAAAAAAGTGTCACCCATTTAGGTGATATTTTAAGAGTTTAAAATTCCTCTAATTTTTACAATGGCTGTAGAACGGGAGTTAACATCCAATTTTTCGTAGATTTTTTTTATGTGAGTTTTAATGGTATTAACACTTACAAAATTATCTTCTGCCATTTCATGGTTGTTACTTCCTTGATAAATGCCTTTTAAAATATCAAATTCTCTTTGAGTTAAATTTGTGGGAAGTGAGTTGTTAAATATTTCGATAGAAAAAGAGTTTGGTTTTTTAATTCCCTGAAAGTTAGAAAGGGCAATTTCAATCCCAGTAAAAAGATCTGCTTCATCAAAAGGTTTTACTATATAACCCATTGGGTAGGTGTGCTTCACCTTATCTAAAATGAGCTTGGTGGAGTAAGAAGTAAGAAATATAAAAGGAATAGGGTAGTATTGATTAATATGTTCTGCAATTAAGATTCCATCGGTATTATTTCCTAAATTAATATCTAATAAGGCGAAATCTGGAGTTGTCAATTTTAAAATCTCTAAAGCCTGCTCTTTGTTATAAGCCACTCCCACGACATCATAATTTACCTGCAAAAGAATCTCCTTAATATCTTCTGCAATTAAAGGTTCGTCTTCAACAATAAGTACTTTTATTTTTGACATTTATTCAGCTTTAAAATTACGTATCATTAATGTAATGCTAGTTCCATTTTCTGAGCTCTTTAAATCTAATTCTGCATCTAACTTTTGGCTAAAAGAACGAATTAACTTATAGCCTAAAGTATCTGTTTTTTCAATTGAAAAGTCTTTAGGAAACCCTTCTCCATTATCTTTTATTTTTAATTGAAGTTTCTCATTATCTGTTTTTAGACCTATAAAAATCTCTCCCGAATCTTTATTTATAAAAGCATATTTAAGTGAATTACTAATTAATTCGTTGATAATTAATCCCAACGGAATTATAGTATCCACATCTAATTTTAAAGGCTCAATATCTGTTTTTAGATGAATGTTTTTAGCATCTGTTTTATAAGTGGACACTAAACTAGTTGCTAATTTAGTGATGTATTGTTGCATATCAACCCCTACTAAGTTTTCGTCTTGATATAGGTTTTGATGTATTAAAGCCATTGCTTTTACACGGTTTCTCCCTTCTTGAAGAGCCTGATGAGCAGTTTTGTCTTTAGTTTGCCGTTGTTGCAAACTCAATAAAGAAGAAACCACTTGTAGGTTGTTTTTTACACGGTGATGGATTTCTTGTAGTAAAACTTCTTTTTCCTCTAAAGCGATGGAAATTTGTTTGTTTTTATTTCTGTTTTTAATAAAGAAAAAACTTATGAGTACTAATAAGATTCCTGTAAAGGCAAGAATATAATAAAGAAGTTTTTGTGCAGCTTGTTCTTTTTCAAGGTCTCTTTGTGCTTTTTCGGTTTGGTATTTTGTTTCTAGATTATAGACTGTTTCGTCTCGCTGCCCTTCTTTTATTTCCTCATAAAGGGTTAAGTATTTATCTCTATATGTTAACGCTTTTTCAAATTCTCCAAATGCCCTATAATAATTAGAGATTGCCATTAACATAAGACTTTTGGCTCTTTTTGAAACAGATTCTTCAGTGAAAATAATCGCTCTTTTAAGAATTTGATTCATTCCTGTAGCGTCTTGTAATGCTGTTTTAGCATTTATTAAAAAATAAAGATTTTCTTCAGAATCTGGATTGTCTTTTTGTGGTTCAGTAGCTTTCTCTAAATAAGGAAGGGCTGTATGGTATTCTTCTTTTCTAAGATATAAATTTCCAAGATTGGCATAGGTGCTATAATCATAATCTTTTCGAATCTCTAAAGTTAAACTTTCTAAAAGCATCGATTCTGCTTTCTTATATTCTTTAAGAGAAGAGTAAATTGCCCCTAGATTTATCAAGCATTTTTTCTGAATTAAAATATTGTTTTCAGCTTTTGCTCTATTATAGGCAATGGTGTAATACTCTTTGGCTTTCTCAAAATTATCTGAGGTATGAAACATCACCCCCACCGAATGATAAATAGAAGTAGCATATTCTAAATTATTTTCTTCACATAAAGCGATGCCTTTAAAATAATAGTTACTTGCCAGATCATAATTGCCGGTAACAATTTCTTCGTATAAACCTTTTGCCTCTAATGCAATGGCTTCACCAAGTTTATACTTGTTTTTTTGAGAAAGTAATAGCGCTTTTTCTGCAAAAATCAAAGCACTATCATTTTCGGTGATGGTGTATTCCCAAGCTAAATCAACATATAACTGTGCCTTTTCTGAAATAATTGAAGTAGTGTCTAGCGCATGTAGAAGCCTTTGTTTTTCTGAAATGGTCTGACTAAAAACAATAAGCGGGAAAAGAAAAAAGAAAATGAATCTCAAAAAATATAGATTTGGTTAGCTGAAGCAATATAATGAATTTTGGGAATTAAATATTGACATTGTATTATTAGTGAAACCATCCTTTGCTATGAGATCCCCGCATTCGTGAGGATTTAAAATGGAAAACCCATCACAGGTGTGATGGGTTTTCGCCCCAAATTTGATTAATAACGAAAGTTATCAACCTACTTATGTAAGATGCTAAGTTACACAATAGTTAGCTGAACTCTCAATGATGTAATCTAATTCGCACAGCTTTTTTTCAATAGAATGGTTTTTACTAGCGTTATGTTAAGGGTTTTGTTGATTTATATTGAGGATTTAAGTTTTATTATAAAAGTCAGATTTAAAATTTTCATTCTTACCATCTTTATAAATGGAAGTAGAAAAACGCTCATGAATAGAATAATATCCTGTTTCTCCTTTTTTGTTTAATGCGATATATCCCACCTGAAAATTTTTAAAATTTGGATTAGAAGTGACGATTCTTAAAATAGCTTCTTCACAAGCTTCTTGAGGTGTTCTTCCTTGACGCATTAATTCTACAATCAAAAAACTTCCTACCGTTTTTAAAACTTCTTCTCCTAATCCGGTAGCAGTAGCTCCACCTATTTTATTATCAATAAAAAGTCCAGATCCAATAATAGGGGAGTCTCCCACACGTCCAGCCATTTTAAAAGCCAAACCACTTGTAGTACATCCACCTGAGATGTCTCCATTTTTATCAATTGCCAACATACCAATAGTATCGTGATTTTCAATATTGATAATGGGTTTGTATTCAGATGTTACTTTCCACTTTTCCCATCTTTTTTTTGAAGCTTCGGTTAATAGGTTTACTCTTTTAAACCCTTGAGAAACTGCAAATTTCTCTGCTCCTTTTCCTGCTAAAATTACATGAGGGGTTTCTTCCATTACTTTACGTGCAATCGAAATTGCGTGTACAATATTTTGTATATAAACCACCGATCCATAATTACCATCTTTGTTCATTATGCAAGCGTCTAAAGTTACATTTCCGTCACGGTCTGGTAATCCTCCTAATCCTACTGATTGGTTACTTGCATCGGCTTCTTCTGCCATGCAACCTTGCTCAATGGCATCGAGGGCAGATTTCCCCTCATCTAAAACTTGACCAGCTTTGTTAGTGGCATTGGGAACATCCCATGTTGCAATTACTATTGGGAATGTTGTAGGTGAGTTAGTCGCTTCAGATACTATTTCAGAACTAATATCTTTCGCAGTATTCTTTGCTAGAACAGATGCTCCGACCGCAACTCCAATTCCAGTAAGTGATGCATTTTGTAAAAATTTTCTTCGTTTCATGGTAGTTGTAAAATAGTTTGTTAAAATAAGTAAAAAGTGTGGGAAATTATTAAAATCAAGTTAAAAAAAGGAAGAACCAATTTAGAAATCGTTAAAGGCACTATATTTAAAACTTCAACTTAACCTATCAATATGCGTTGGTTTATTTTTATTGCTATTTACTTTTTAATCGATTTATATGCGTATCAGGCAGTGCGGACAGTTTCGAGAAATTATTGGATTGCAGGGCTTTATTTTATCGTCTCCATTTCAGTAATTATTACACTGTATTATTTACTTAGTACAGGTGGTTCTTCCGATTTTATGAAACCTCCAAAAAACTATTTTTTCGGAATTTTTCTAGTTGTTTTTATTCCGAAGTTATTATTGGTTATCTTCATGTTTGGAGAAGATGTGATGCGATTTTTAATAGGAATGTTTTATAGTTTTTCTGAAAATGAAAGTAATTTTTATTTGCCTTCTCGAAGAAAATTTATTAGTACAATGGCATTAGGGATTGCAGCAATACCTTTTACTTCATTGCTTTACGGAATGGTAAAAGGGCGTTATAATTTTAAAGTTTTAAAATACGAATTAGAGTTTGACGACCTTCCTGAAGCATTTGATGGCTATACAATTACTCAAATTAGCGATATTCATAGCGGAAGTTTTGACAACCACGATAAAATAAAATATGCGGTAGATTTAATCAATGAACAACAGAGTGACACTATTCTTTTTACGGGAGATTTGGTAAATAATGTTGCTGAAGAAATGCACGATTGGAAAGAATTGTTTTCAACCTTAAAAGCAAAAGATGGCGTGTTTTCCATTTTAGGAAATCACGATTATGGAGATTATGTGCGTTGGAAAAATGAAGAGGAGAAAGTTAAAAATCTAAACAATTTAAAAGCTTTACAAGCCGAAATGGGCTGGAATTTGTTGTTAAACGAACACCGGTTTTTAAAAAAAGGAAACGACCGTATTGCTTTAATTGGCGTTGAGAATTGGGGAGAAAACGGATTTAAAAAAGTAGGAGATTTAAATAAAGCTTGTAATGGAATTGATACTAACGATTTTAAAATTGTGATGAGTCATGACCCTTCTCATTGGAAGTCTGAAGTAAAACATGATGATCGTAATTTTCATCTTACGTTAAGTGGTCATACACACGGAATGCAACTTGGGATTGAAATTCCAGGTTGGATAAAGTGGAGTCCTATAAAATATCGTTATGAAAATTGGGCAGGAATCTACGAGGAACAAGGAAGATATATAAATGTAAACCGCGGATTTGGGTATTTAGGTTATCCTGGAAGGATTGGTATTTGGCCAGAAATTACGGTCATTAAACTTAAAAAAAGACAAAATAATGCTTAATCCCTTGAAAAGCCTATATTTGTATAACAATTGTTTACCGAACTAGTAGAAACTATGTCAAAATTTGGAGAATTAATTGAAGCACGTGTTCCAGTGCTTTTAGATTTTTATACAGAATGGGATGAAGCTTGCAAGGGGATGCACCCTGTTTTAAGAGATGTTGCTGCAGCTTTAGGAGACAAAGCAAGAGTGATAAAAATTGATGTTGAAAAAAACCAAGAATTGTCTGATGCACTTCGAGTAAAGGGTTTACCTACGTTAATGATTTATAAGGAAGGCGAAATGAAATGGCGCCAAAGTGGAGAACAAGATGCCAATACACTTATTGGATTGGTGAATGAATATATCTAGAAAACACTAATTGTCTTGTGTTAATTCTTTCCTTTTTCATAGAGTTATAACAACTTACATAAGAGATTATAAGGTCTTATTTTTATTGTTTTTTGTTTATCTTTATAGATTATTTTAAACTTCAAACAAACATTAACATGAAAAAAAATACACTTTTGTTAGTTGGATTGCTTATTAGTTTTTCAGCTTTTTCTCAAACCCAAAGATCAACAGAACTTTTTAACGAAGATTTTTCAAGTGGAGTCCCGCCAACAGGTTGGACGATTGATGATATGGCAGCACAATGGTCACAATCATCCAGCGCCAATGCAGGAGGAACAGCTCCAGAAGCAAAACTAACTTATATAAGCGGTACCCATACAACACGATTAATTTCTCCCGAAACAGATTTAACAGGAATTTCTACAGTTCTATTCTCTTTTAACCACTTTTTAAATGATTATTCAGGATCTGGATACACTATAGGTGTTGCAACTCGTTCTGGAGGAGGAGCTTGGACAAATGTGTGGACAGTTAATCCAACAGGAGATATTGGTCCAGAAACAAAAGATTTAATTCTTATAGGAGGCGACGTAGGAGCTTCAGATTTTCAAGTATGTGTTTATTTATCAGGAAACATGTACAATTTTGATTATTGGTATATTGATGATTTGATTTTGATACAACCAGATGCTATTGATATGGCTATGGAATCTATTAATGTGCCAACTTATGCAGAAGCTGGTGATGTTTATATAGATTGTACTTTTAAAAATGTAGGGCTTTCTACAGTAACTTCTGTTGATGTAAATTACCAAATAGATGGAGGTACTGTTATTACAGAAACTCTTGGAGGTCTAAATTTACAAACTACAGATGCCTATAATCATACGTTTGCTGCACCTTGGTCAGCTTCAGCAGGTGATTATACTTTAGATGTGTGGGTATCTAACGTTAATGGAAGTGGTGATGATGATGATACTAGTAATGATGCAAAATCTATGGTATTAAGTATAGCATCTCAATCCACACAAAATTTACCGTTGTTTGAGTCATTTACAAGTTCTACTTGTGGTCCTTGTGCTCCTTTTAATACAAATGTATTTAATCCTTTTATGATAGATCATCCAGATGATATTGCAGTAATTAAATACCAAATGTCATGGCCTGCACCAGGAGATCCTTATTACACAGCAGAAGGAGGAATTAGAAGAGGTTTTTATGGAGTTAGTTTTGTTCCCGATTTATATACGGGAGGATATCAAACTGCTACAAATGTTGGTGCTGTAAATGCTGCATTTAATTCTGAAAGTGCTATATCTGCATTTTTTACAATGACTAATACCTTAGAGGTTTCAGGTGATAATGTAACTGTAAATGTTGTTATAATGCCTTATATTTCTGTAGATATGAGAGTTCATATCGCAATTATTGAAAAGCAAACTTTGAATAATACTGGAAATAACGGAGAGACAAGTTTTGAACATGTGATGATGAAAATGCTTCCTGATGCGAACGGAACTTTAGTTAGTTTTGTGTCTGGAGCTAATACGGTAATTAATGAGTCGTTCGACATGTCTTCTACCTATGTTGAAGAAATGAGTGATTTGCTTGCTGTAGTATTTATACAAGATGATAGTACTAAACAAATTATGCAAGCCTCTTTTAACGGTCAACCTCTAGAGATTAATGACAATAATTTACAAAATATAGGTTTTTATCCTAACCCTTCAAATGGACATTTAAATATTACAACAGATAAAGAATTACAAATAACAATTCACGATATTTTAGGTAAAAATGTATATTCTAAAAATGTAATTAGTAATGAAACGTTAAATCTAACACACTTAAATAATGGTATGTATTTAGTGAACATGAATGATGGAAAAAACCAAACAACAAAAAAACTTATAATAAATAAATAAGTATTTTTTTTTAAGAGTATAATCTGAAATGTGCAAGAGCTGTTTTTTTAACAATTAGATTCTTGCACATTTCCATTTTTTGTGAGTAATGAAATCTAGCACTTTAGGAAGTACATATCTTAGTTTTTCTTCAGACTTTAAACTGTCGTGAAAAACCACAACACTTCCAACTTGTATATTCTTAAGTACATTTTCAAGACATTTTTCTTTTGAGATACTTTTGTCGAAATCTGCACTTAACACATTCCACATAATTATTTTATAACCTTTTTTCTGAAGGATTTTAGATTGTTTTGAAGTTAGCTTTCCAAAGGGAGGACGGAAGAGATTGTTGCTTGTTGCTTGTTGCTTTGTAATTGTTGATTTGTCACTCTGAACTTGTTTCAGAATCTCATCAAACTTTTCACAATTATCGATATACTCTTCAGTATTAGTTTTCCATCCATTCAAATGATTATAGGTGTGGTTGCCAATGGAATGCCTATCAGATAGTATTTTTTTAAAAATTTCGGGATGTTTGCTGATGTTTTTGCCAATACAAAAGAAGGTGGCCTTGGCATTATATGTTTTTAAAAGGTCTAAAACCCATGGAGTTACTTTTGGAATAGGACCGTCATCAAAGGTTAAGTAAATCTCTTTTTTAGTAGTAGAAAACGCCCAAATTCGTTTCGGAAATAACCGTTGTACAAATTTGGGTGTTTTTACAAAATAGGTTTTCACAATTCCTCTAGTTTAAGGAATCATCATTGGTGGCGGGTATTGTATCTAAAGATGCTTCTGGTAAATCGTCACCTAAAAGTTCATTTTCAGTTTCGAGCAAATCTTTTTCAGAAGGAGAAAAATTAAAAAGCCTCAAATACCCATTAAATATTTCGGCTTCTGTCATAGTGTATTCTTCTTCTTCAAAAATCGCCAAAACATCCAATAATCCGCGATATCTGCCTAAGTCACTAAATATTTCATCTCCCAAAACTTCTTGTTGCCTAAAAGTTAATCCGCTATAATAGGTAAGATGTTCTCGGTAATGTTTTACGACAGCATTATATACGCCTCTTGCTTTGTCTTTTCTTTCAAGTTCATAATAACTCAGAACAAATGGCTCAAGTAAGGAGTAAAATTCAAACTTATCTACGGGCATTTTCTCCATGGCAAGGTCAAGAATGGTTTCGGCTTTTTCAAACTTTTCTTCTTGAATTAGAATCTCTGCCAGTCTAGATAGATTACTTCGGTATGTAATTCCGTTTCGACGGGTTTCTACATCGTGATAAATATCTGGGCTACCGCTATTACCCCAATCCCATTTCATTACAATATCGTACATTTTATCACTGTCTATTCTACCCATATCAAAAGGGTTTCCTTTATTGATAGGAGTTCGAATAGGGACTAACTTATAAACCACTCCTTCTAGCTGGAGGTAATCTTTCATCCAAATATAATCGTCGTCGCCAAAAGCACCGCCACTAAAATAGATAGGGCGTTCCCATTTATTATTAGCAATAAGATCAAGCATCATCATTCGGTTTTTGTAAATAATGTTGCCTTTTAAAACAATATCTATATAAGGAACAATTTTGTCTGCATCTTTTGGGTCAACAATTCCGTTTCTTAAAACCGCTTCTTTGTCTACAGGAATTCTAATTACTTTTGAAGGGAACGTATTTACCCATTTTCTACTTTCTAATTCAATCTTAGTGTTCTGACTATCATCGGCCACCCAATCCATCCATTTATTAATATTGATAGTGTCTTTTCTAGTTTGTTGAAAGAAAATAAAATCTCTAGAGCCGTATTTGTATTTGTCGTGTGTTAATTGCGAAGGGATTGGATCACTTGTAAAAGCTTTCTTTTTCATATCGTCTATATACCAATCTGTTTGAAAAAGACTTGTATTTACCACTCTTACATCTTGTCTGTAGCCTTCAACCCCTTGTGCATACCATAAGGCGAACGTATCGTTATCTCCAATAGTAAAAATAATGGCATTTTCATCGCAAGAATCTAAATACATTTTTGCCATAGATTGCGCGGTATATCTATTTGAGCGATCGTGATCGTCCCAGTTTTGAGAAACCAAAAGTACAGGAACAGCTAGTGCTGTAAGGGTTAAAACAACAGGAATGGCAACTTTTGGTTTTATATATTCTTTTACAATTTCATATAAAGCATAGACTCCAAATCCAATCCACATGGCAAATACATAAAAAGATCCTACGAGTGCATAATCTCTTTCTCTTGGCTCAAAAGGTCTTTCATTTAAATATACTTTTAAGGCTAAACCTGTAAAAAGGAAGAATATTAATAATACCCAAAAGCTTTTATTGTCGTTTTTCAAATGAAATAGCAACCCTATAATTCCTAATAAAAAAGGAAGCATGAAATAGGTGTTTCTAGCTCTGTTATTTAGGGCATCACTAGGCAGATTGTCTTGCGAACCTAACCGTATTTCATCAAGAAAAGTGATACCGGATAACCAATTCCCGTGAAGATTAGTTAATTCTCCTTGTTTGTCATCTTGTCTGCCACTAAAATTCCACATAAAATAGCGCAAATACATATATCCAAATTGATATTCAAACATATAGGATATGTTTTGAATAAAAGAAGGTTTTTCAATATCGAGGTAAGGGCCAAAATCTCGCAAGAAACTATCTAATTCATCGGCTCCTATTTTTTTTTGAGCGATATCATTCTTAAAATCGTTTACAATATTTATTAGTTTTTGTTCTCCAAGATATTCTCTTTTTATAGTAAAGTTTAACCCGTCTGTAAACTCCATGTAATTGGTATTATGCTCAATACTCCACATTCTAGGAAAGAATCCTTTTTGAGAATCGTCTGTATTTTGGTCTGCATTTTTATAATCGTTTACAATGATGTATTTTCCATTTCCCTCATCTTTTTCAAATTTGGGCTTTGCATCTTTATAAGGATTACTTGGGTCTAGCCCTACATAGGTTTCAGTAAATAATGGGCCGTAAAATAAGTGAGTTTCAGGGTATTGTTCTCTATTATAATATGCTAATAATTCTCTTGCATTGTTGGGATTATTTTCATTAATCATAGTCCCGGCATTTGCTCTTACTGGAAGCATAATCCAGCTAGAAAAACCTATAAAGATGAATAAAACGGATAGTATTAAGGTGTTTAACTGAACAAAATTTTTGCTACGAGTATAACGTAGTAAATAGTAAAACAATGCGATAAACACGAGTCCAGCAATTATAGTCCCTGAATTAAAGGGGAGTCCAATAGTATTGATAAAAAATATTTCTGAAGCACTAAAGAAACGCAGCGTCATCGGCAATAATAATTTGAATATAAATAATAAGATGGCAACCATTACCACATTGGCGATAATGAAGTTTTTAATGGTAACTTTTTTATAATTTTTAAAGAAGTAAAGCATTCCCATTGCAGGGATGGTAAGTAATCCCATAAAGTGTACTCCAAAAGACAGCCCAATAACAAAGGCAATTAAAATTACCCATCGGTTTCCTCGAGGGGTATTCATGTCACGTTCCCATCTAAGTGCGAGGTAAAATAGCACAGACATTATAAATGCTGCCATGGCATACACTTCGGCCTCTACAGCGTTGAACCAGAAACTGTCGGTAAACGCAAAAGCTAGAGAACCAATTGCTGCGCTTCCTAAAATAGCTATGGTAGTGTCTTTATTTATTTCGTTGTTTTTAGAAACTACATTTGTTAGTAATAAAGTAAGAGACCAAAACATAAAAAGAATGGTAAAGGCACTTGCAAAAACAGACATTAAGTTTATAGTAAGTGCAATGTTTGAAGCTTCCATTGCAAAAATGGAGAAAAAAGCACCTAGTAATTGGTAAAGAGGAGCACCTGGTGGATGCCCTACTTCTAGATTACTAGAGGTGGTTATGTATTCTCCTGCATCCCAGAAACTAGCTGTTGGTTCTACTGTTAGCCAGTAAGTGAGAAGGGCAATGGTAAATACTAACCAGCCTAAAATATTATTCCATTTTTTAAAGTTAAAGGAACCCATAAAAGTTTATAATTTTAATTGAGGCGAATTTACTAATAATAATTTACCAATGAGTTAAAAATATGGTAACGTAAAAAACGGATATGATATTTTATAAAAAAATACTTGTACAAGCCAAAGTTTGTGTTAAATTTGCATCCGCATTACGGTATTGGCCCATGGTGTAACTGGCAACACGTCTGTTTTTGGTATAGAAGAGTCTAGGTTCGAG
>JAUVAS010000087.1 GCA_030591585.1 Flavobacterium sp.
GTGAATAGTCTTATCTCCTCCGTATACTACGCAAGGAACCTGACCAGCATTACGTAAGGCTTTAGTAGCTACTTTGCCCACGCTTTCTCTTTGAGATCCGTTGATTGTAATTGATTTCATTTTATTTTTTATGTTTAAAATTATAAAGCTTACTTTTCTAAATAAGCGGGTGCAAAGATGCGTTTTTTTCTGAAGTGAAAAAAGAAAAATGAAGTCTTTTTTAAGAAGGTATTCTAAAGAATTTCTGAAAGTTACATCAAAAACTTTGAGCTAATAGATTTATTAGAATTTACACTTTGCATCACATCTGCAAAAAGTTTAGCACAACTTAATACTTTTACTTTTGAACTTTCTCTTTTTGCGGGAATAGAATCTGTAACAATTAACTCTTCTAATTTTGAGTTTTCTATTTTTTCGTAAGCATTACCAGATAGAATAGCGTGGGTACAAACTGCTCTAACGCTTAAGGCGCCGCGCTCTATCATTAAATCGGCTGCTTTGGCAAGTGTTCCTGCAGTATCTACCATATCATCAACCAAAACAACATTTTTACCTTCTACATTACCTATAAGTTCCATATGCGAAATGATATTGGCTTTTTCACGTTGTTTGTAGCAAATAACTACGTCACTTTTTAAAAATTTTGAATAGGCATACGCACGTTTAGAACCTCCCATATCTGGCGAAGCAATTGTTAAATTATCTAGTTTCAAAGATTCTAAATAGGGTAAGAAAATAGTAGAAGCAAAAAGATGATCTACGGGCATTTCGAAAAAACCTTGGATTTGATCTGCGTGTAAATCCATAGTGATAATACGAGTTGCTCCTGCGGTTTCTAACATTTTAGCTACTAATTTTGCAGCAATAGGCACTCGAGGTTTGTCCTTTCTATCCTGACGGGCCCATCCAAAATAAGGCAAAACTGCTGAAATATGTTTTGCTGAAGATCTTTTTGCAGCATCTAACATTAAAAGCATTTCCATTAAGTGGTCGCTATTGGGATGAGTAGAGCCCACAATAAAAACGCGACTTCCTCTAATAGATTCTTCAAATGATGGCTGAAACTCCCCATCACTGTAGTGAGATGTAATTACGTTTCCCAATGGGATTCCGTATTCTTTAGCAATTTGTTCTGCGAGGTGTTGACTTTGCTTGCAGGCAAAGATTTTGGATTCAGGTGTTGGTATTGTCATTTTTAGGTTGTGTTGGATAAGCAATGCTTTCTTTTAAAGAACAATACAAATGTAAAATTAATAACAACTGTTTACCAAAAAATGAACCGATTAATTATTAAAAAGTTATTATTTATTAATATTTTTGTGCTCTACTTTGCTCAAGTGGTGGAATTGGTAGACACGCTGGATTCAAAATCCAGTGCTTCACGGCGTGCGGGTTCGATTCCCGCCTTGAGTACAAAGCATTTACAGAAATGTTGAGGCTTTTTCTACAAAAACATAGAGAATATCTTCTATTTCTTTGAGTGAAAAAGTGAACTTTCCCCAATCCGATTGTTGCCAATTATATTTCATTTGAGCCGATTACAATTTTTAATCGGCTCAATTAATTTACAATAAAACATGTTAGGGTTTGAACTATAAGTTATATTTTTCGCCTTAAATATTCAAAAAATTACAGTATCTATGTTTTAAATAAAAAGTTGGGTTACTATTTTTTTATAAACTTTTTTACTGTTTTTCCTTCAGTAGAGCTTATTTCAATAAAGTATATTCCTTTCGAAAGATTTGAAACGTCTATGGAATTAGTTTCATCTACAACTTCTGCTACTTTCCTTCCAGTTAAAGAATAAACAGATATTTTCTCAATTACTGTATTTTCAGAAGAGATAAATAATTTATCTGAAACAGGGTTGGGGTAGATAGTTATATCATTTATAATAAATTCGGATGTTGAAAGTGGGAACTCTTTGAAAATTGCATATCCCATAAGCATATTTGATGCAGTTAAGGTTAAACCATCACTTTCTTGAGTAATTTCATACCAAAACTCATTTGCAATAAAACTAAAAAAGTGGGTTTCAAATGAATTATGAGCCTGAGAGCCACAATCTTCATTTGTTTCGTTAAAACTATTAATTGCCGACAAAGTGTTTTCGTCAAAATACTCATAAACACCAGTGAAGGTATTACAAGCACCTTCTCCACTAAAACTTAAATCTTCTGAAATGGTGATAAAAGGGTTAATGGCTGGACTTATTTCTGAAACTTCATAAGGATCATTTAAATCGGTACTTAAAACAAACCTTAGATACCAAGTACGGAATAATTCTGGATCTGGACCCTGCCCAAACCCTTGAAAACTAAAAAAGCCAATCAATAAAATAAGGAGGATTTTTTTCATGACGTTAAATTTACGGGAGTAATTTATAAAGATACGTAATTTAAGTCTTATTGCGTATCTTTGGTTTTTAACCTATCTAATCCCCATTAGTATGTCAGATTTTTGGCTTTATTTAAAGTTAGGTCTTTACCACGTTCTTGATTGGCAAGCCTACGACCATATTTTGTTTTTAATAGTATTGGTTGCTGCTTTTACCTTTTCTAGTTGGAAAAAGATTTTTATTTTAGTTTCGTTATTTACAATAGGACATACATTGTCTTTGCTTTTGGCAAATTATAATGTAGTCACGGTTTCTAATGCCTGGATAGAGTTTTTAATTCCAATTACAATTTTATTCGCAGCATTGTATAATTTATTTACTTCAGGAAAAAGCAGGCGCCCAGAAACATTGGGATTGTTTTATATCATTACTATTTTCTTTGGATTGATTCATGGGTTCGGGTTTGCGTCATTTTTTAGACGGCTAGATGAAAGTGCTTTTCTCCCTCTGTTAGAATTTGCATTGGGAATTGAAATCGCCCAATTAATTGTAGTACTACTCGTTTTAATAGTGAGTTTTGTTTTTCAAACAATTTTTAGATTTAATAAAAGAGATTGGGTATTGGTGGTGTCTTCAATAGTAATAGGAATGGTAATACCAATGCTACAACGTAGTTGGCCTTTTTAATACTTCTGCATACCTTAGTGACCAATTAGGATTTTATATAATATTTAACGCCTACATGTTTTGATGGCTAAGAACTTCCCTTTAAATTCGCCTTGTATAATAAATTAATGAAACCAGAAAAACAATATAAATACGATATCGCTTATTTACGAATGGCAATGGAGTGGAGCAAACTTTCTTATTGCAAGCGAAGGCAAGTTGGGGCGTTGATTGTAAAAGGAAAAATGATTATTAGCGATGGCTATAACGGAACGCCTTCTGGGTTTGAGAATGTTTGTGAAGATGATGAACAAAACACTAAATGGTACGTTCTTCATGCTGAGGCAAATGCCATTTTAAAAGTAGCTTCTTCTACACAGTCTTGTCAAGGAGCTACCTTATATATTACCATGTCTCCCTGTCAGGGTTGTAGTAAACTTGTTCATCAATCTGGGATTACTCGGGTGGTATATTTTGAAAAATACAAAGATACTTCGGGGGTAGATTTTTTAAAAGATGCAGGAGTAGAAGTTACACAGATTACAGATTTAGATCAATAGATGAGTTTTCAGAAAAAACAGGTACCCTTATTTTTAGGAATAGCGATTGCTATGGGGGTTTATATGGGTTCAAAACTTAATTTTAACGATACTACCGATAAAATATTCGCCACCAATTCTAAAAAAGACAAGCTCAATCGCCTTATCGATTATATAGATTACGAATATGTAGATGATGTAAATACAGATAGTATTGTAGATATTACCGTGAACAGAATTCTCGAAAACTTGGATCCTCATTCGGTGTATATTCCGATGAATCGATATGAAGATAACGCAGATGATATGCGTGGAAATTTTGTGGGAATTGGAGTGAGTTTTTATGTTTACCAAGATTCAATTGCTGTTATAAGAACAATTCCCGATGGCCCTGCAGAGAAAGCTGGAATAAAAGCAGGAGATCGAATTGTTTATGCTGATGAGAAAAAATTATTTGGAGATTCTATACATCGTGATAGTATTACCAAATATTTAAAAGGAAAAATAAACAGTAAAGTAACTCTTAAAGTTTTCAGGAAAGGGGAGCAGGATTTACTGAATTTTAAAGTGAAACGAAAAAATGTGCCGATTATAAGCGTGGATGCTTCGTACAAATTAACAGATGAAGTTGGATATATTAAGGTGAATCGTTTTTCTGAAACTACTTATGATGAATTTAAAGAAGCGCTTGACACTCTTCAAGGCGAAGGGATAACAGCATTGGTTTTGGATTTACGAAATAATCCTGGGGGCTATATTTCAACAGCAGAAAAAATAGTAGATGAGTTTTTAGAAGATGACAAACTCATTTTGGTTACTAAAAATAAAAGTGGAAATACAGACGAAGCCTTTGCTACTCAAAAAGGTGACTTTGAGAAAGGAAGACTGTATGTTTTAATAAATGAAAATTCGGCTTCGGCTAGCGAAATAATTGCAGGAGCGTTACAAGATAATGACAGAGGGACCATTATTGGACGCCGGTCCTTTGGGAAAGGGTTGGTGCAAAGAGAAATGTCTTTAGGTGACGGAAGCGCCGTTAGGCTAACTATTGCAAGGTATTATACCCCTACAGGAAGATCCATTCAACGGTCTTATAAAAATGGTAATAATGAGTATTATCACGATTATGAAAATCGGTATAAAAATGGAGAAATGGAAAGCAGGGATAGTATAAAAATTACAGATTCTTTACGCTTTGTAACTCCAAAAGGAAAAGTAGTTTATGGAGGCGGAGGTATTATTCCAGATGTATTTATTCCAAAAGACACCAGTCTTGAAAGTGAAACTTTAGAATATATTTCTAGAAGTGGATTTGCAAGTTATTTTGTATTTGAATTTTTAGAAAAAAACAGAAATGTATTAAATGAAATTACACGTCAAGAGTTTCTTGATACTTATGAGATTGACGATGACTTATTGCGCGAGTTTTTTGATTATTCAAGAATAGTAGAAGCTCATGTTGGATTTGAAAACCATAAAGAACATATTAAAAATATATTAAAAGCTAATATTGCGCAACAATTGTTTGGTAGTAATACCTATGAGTTTATTTTAAATGAGGATGATACGATGCTTAAAAAAGTGTTAGAAATAGAGTCTGAAAAAAATCTTGAAACGTTAGAATAACTATTTTTTCTTTTTTGCAATTTTTTTAGAAGTTTGTAATATTAGCATTAATAAAATTACACAAGCACCTGCAAAAATCCCAATTAGAGCAATACCACTTTCTCCTTTAAGTAGATTAGTAAAGTCTAAAAATGTAGCATTGTAAATAATGAGAATTATGGCAATACTAATAAAGATATAAATTGCTTTTTTCATAATATGTCCCGCTTTGATTGGGGTAGTTTTTAATTAAATAATAACTGAATATTAGAGGTAAATAGTTTCACGGCAATAGCTAAAAGAATCACCCCAAATACTTTTCTAATAATAATAATTCCATTTTTACCTAGAATTCTCTGTAGCTTTCCTGAAGTCTTTAAAACAATATAGATAAATAGTATATTTATAAGAACAGCGATAATAATATTTTCAATAGCATATTCTGCTCGTAATGAAAGTAAGGTCGTTAAGCTACCAGGGCCTGCCAACAAGGGGAATGCCAAAGGAAACACCGAAGTTAATTTTGGACTAGTATCTTCGTCTTCTTTAAATAGTGTAATGCCAAGAATCATTTCTAAGGCTAAAAAGAATAAGATTAAAGAACCAGCTACTGCAAATTCATTTACATTAATGCCTATTAAAGCAAGAATTTGTTTTCCAACAAATAAGAATGTAATCATTAATACCGCGGCAATAATCGAAGCCATTTCAGACTGAATATGCCCTGCTTTTTCACGGAGTGATATAATTATAGGAAGACTTCCAACAATATCAATCACCGCAAATAAAATCATTGTTGCGGTTAGTATTTCTTTAAAATTAAACTCCATAATTGAAAGATTATATTCAGCAAAACTAATTATAAAACGAATATAAATGTATTATTTTCGTCAAATGTTTCAACTAGGAAAAACCATTGTCTCTGAAGACATTATTGAAAAAGAATTTGTTTGTAATCTCAATGCTTGCAAAGGTGCTTGCTGTATCGAAGGTGAGGCAGGAGCTCCTGTAACCGAAGAAGAAACAAAAATCCTTAAAGAGATTTACCCAAAAGTAAAACCCTTTCTTAGAAAAGAAGGGGTTGAAGCTATAGAAAAACAAGGAACACATGTAGTTTCAGATTTATCTGAATTAGAAACACCTTTAGTAAACGGAAAAGAATGTGCGTATATCACTTTTTCTAAGGAAGGTATTGCAGGTTGCGGAATTGAAGATGCCTTTAATGCTGGTGAAGTAGATTTTAAAAAACCAATTTCCTGTCATTTATATCCTGTTCGGGTGCAGGATTATAGCGAATTTTCTGCGGTTAATTACCATAAATGGCCTATTTGTAGCGATGCTTGTACTTTAGGAAAAGAACTTTCGGTGCCAGTTTATAAATTTGTAAAAGAAGCCTTGATTCGTAAATTTGGAGAGAATTGGTATTTGGAGTTGGAGAAAATTGCTGCCGAACATCAAGATTAAATTTTTTATCTATTTTTTATATTTTCATTCTTTTTTTCACCTTTATTTTTCATTTCTGCTTTTTTATTTCAAAATTTCAAAAAATCATCATACATTTTTTGTTAAAAAATATACCTTAAAAAAGACCAGATATTTACACCTTAGTTGTTGTGAAATTGCATTCTGTCAGAGTTTTCAACCACTTATTCTCACTTTGTTTATAAATTTATTTTGTAAATTTAAACATCATAAAACCAGCTAATTAGATAATCAAATTAACAAAATATTTGTAAGCATCAAAAAAACTAGGTGTTGAAAACTTGTTGAAAACCTAAATTCTTTTTCTAAAAAACCAGACAGAAATTTTTCCATATTTGTAAGAGCCAAAACTTCTAGATTTATAGAAGTAATTACCAAAATTAAAAAACAAACACAAATCACTTCAAAAAAATTGGTGCTAAGTACCATGTAAAATTGTGATTTTAGCTATAATTTAACACTACAACAGCCAGGGAAGAGTATGGAAATTAAATACATCATAAAAAGAGATTACGAAACAAGTGTTTTTGAATTAGATAAAATTGTTAGTGCCATTGAAAAAGCAATGATTTCTGTTGGTCATGGAACCAGAGAAGATGCAGTTGCTATTTCAAAAATTGTAATTGGTACTTTGTTAGAAAGAAAGCTTAAAGATTCAAAATATATTCCAAATGTTGAGCAAGTTCAAGACATTGTAGAATATAAATTAATGGACAGCCCATTTCATGATGTTGCAAAAGCATATATTTTATTTAGAGATGAGCAAAACCGTAGTAGAACAACCAATATTTTTGAAAAAAGAATTAATTTAAAGCCTTACGAATATCCTGAGTTAAATGACTATGTAGATGCGATTCGTCATTCTTATTGGATTCATACAGAATTCAATTTTACAAGCGATATTCAAGATTATAAAACAGCTTTAAACGATGCAGAACGTAATGCAATAAAAAATGCGATGCTTGCCATTTCACAAATTGAAGTTGCTGTAAAAACCTTTTGGGGAGACATCTACCAAAAAATGCCAAAACCAGAAATAGGATCTGTTGGCGCGACTTTTGCCGAAAGTGAAGTGCGTCACCAAGATGCATATTCACATTTATTGGAAATTTTAGGATTAAATGCAGAATTTAAAAACCTAAAAAAGAAACCGGTAATTATGAGGCGAGTTAACTATTTAGAAACCGCTTTAAAAAACTCTAAAAGTGAAGATAATAGAGAATATGCTGAGTCTATTTTATTGTTCTCTTTATTTATTGAACATGTTTCGCTTTTTTCTCAGTTTTTAATCATTATGGCTTTTAACAAGCATAAAAATCTTTTTAAAGGAATCTCAAACGTAGTTGAGGCAACTTCAAAAGAAGAGCAAATTCATGGAGATTTTGGAATTGACGTTATTAATATCATCAAAAAAGAAAATCCAGAGTGGTTTGATGATGAGTATAATAAAATGATTCAGGAAGTATGCCACGAAGCATTTATTTCAGAAAGTAAAATCATTGATTGGATATTTGAAGAAGGAGAATTAGATTTCTTGCCAAAAAATGTGATTA
>JAUVAS010000032.1 GCA_030591585.1 Flavobacterium sp.
AAAGCTTATGCGATTATTATTCCATTGCTTTTTATATTCATTGCACTTTTTCACCATTTTACTCATTAAATAATACAAAAATATGTCTGTATTAGATTCAAAAGTACCCGAAGGTCCTATAAAAGACAAATGGACAAATTATAAAAATAAAGTTGATCTTGTTAACCCTGCCAACAAACGTAATATTGATATTATTATGGTTGGTACTGGTTTAGCTGGCGGCTCTGCTGCTGCCACTTTAGCTGAACAAGGTTACAACGTAAAAGCATTTTGTTATCAGGATTCTCCTCGAAGAGCACACTCTATTGCCGCACAAGGAGGGATCAATGCTTCCAAAAATTATATGGGAGATGGAGATTCAGATTACCGACTTTTTTACGACACTGTAAAAGGAGGGGATTACCGTTCTCGTGAAGCAAATGTATATCGACTAGCAGAAGTTTCTAAAAACATTATCGATCAATGTGTCTCTCAAGGAGTCCCTTTTGCACGTGATTATGGAGGGCTTTTGGATAACCGATCCTTTGGTGGAGTTCTAGTTTCACGAACCTTTTATGCTAAAGGGCAGACAGGGCAACAATTATTATTAGGAGCTTATTCAGCAATGAATAGACAAATTGCTCGTGGTAAAATTGAAATGTTTAACCGACATGAAATGCTCGATGTGGTAAAAGTAGATGGGAAAGCCCGAGGAATTATAACTCGTAATTTAATTACTGGTGAAATTGAAAGACATTCAGCTCATGCTGTTGTAATTGCTACTGGTGGTTACGGAAATGTGTATTACTTATCCACAATGGCAATGGGGGCGAATGCTACTGCTGCTTGGAAAGTTCATAAAAAAGGAGCCTTTTTTGCTAACCCTTGTTTTACACAAATTCATCCAACTTGTATACCTAGATCTGGAGATTATCAGTCTAAATTGACATTAATGTCTGAATCTTTACGGAATGACGGGCGTATATGGGTGCCAGCTAAATTAGACGATGCAAAAGCAATTCAACAAGGAAAATTAAAACCAACAGAAATTGCAGAAGAAGACAGAGATTACTATTTAGAAAGACGTTATCCTGCCTTTGGAAATTTAGTACCTCGTGATGTTGCTTCAAGAGCAGCAAAAGAAAGATGTGATGCTGGTTACGGAGTTAATGCAACGGGTGAAGCAGTGTATTTAGATTTTGCTTATGCTTTTGAACGATACGGAAAAGAGCAAGCTAAAATACATGGTATAAAAGATCCTTCGAAAGAAGAGATTATAAAATTAGGTCAAGCAATTATTGAAGAGAAATATGGGAACTTATTCCAAATGTATGAGAAGATTATTGCTGAAAACCCGTATGAAACTCCTATGATGATTTATCCAGCAACTCATTACACGATGGGAGGAATTTGGGTAGATTATAATTTAATGACTACCATTCCTGGTTTGTATTGTATTGGAGAAGCAAATTTTAGCGATCACGGAGCTAACAGATTAGGAGCCTCAGCATTAATGCAAGGATTGGCAGATGGATATTTTGTGCTTCCTTATACAATTGGAGCTTATTTATCTGATGATATTCGTACCGGAACAATTTCAACGGATACGCCTGAATTTGATAAAGTAGAGAAAGATATAAAAGAACGAATCAATTTCTTTATGTCTAATAAAGGAAGTAAATCAGTAGACCATTTCCATAAACGATTAGGTGTCGTGATGTGGAACAAAGTTGGAATGGCTCGTAATGAGAAAGACCTAAAAGAGGCAATGGTTGAAATTAAAAAGATTCGGGAAGAATTTTGGAAAGATGTAAAAGTATCTGGGGACGCTAATGAAATGAATCTTGAATTGGAAAAAGCGGGTCGGGTTGCTGACTTCCTTGAACTAGGAGAGTTGTTTGCAAAAGATGCTTTAGACAGAAACGAATCTTGTGGAGGGCATTATAGAGAAGAAAGTGTGGTACAAGAAGGAGAACAAAAAGGAGAAGCTTTACGAAACGATAAAGACTTCGCTTATGTTTCTGCTTGGGAGTATAAAGGAGAACCTGCCGATGCAATTTTACATAAAGAACAATTAGAATTTAAAGATATTGAGCTGAAACAACGTTCGTATAAATAATATAGATATATGAATCTTACACTAAAAATTTGGAGACAAAAAGGACCTGAAGTTAAAGGTAAAATGGTCGAATATAAAGTAAATGATATTTCGGAGCATATGTCTTTTCTTGAAATGATGGATGTTTTAAACGAACAACTTATTGAGGTTGGAGATGAACCTGTAGCTTTTGATCATGATTGTAGAGAAGGAATTTGTGGAATGTGTTCTTTATATATAAATGGGCAAGCTCACGGGCCAGACACAAAAATCACGGTATGTCAGTTACATATGCGTACGTTTAGCGATGGAGACACTGTTTATATTGAACCTTTTAGAGCAAAAGCTTTTCCTGTAATTAAGGATTTGGTTGTAGATAGAACATCTTTTGATCGAATACAACAAGCGGGTGGATTTATCTCGGTAAATACTTCTGGGAATACCCAGGATGCTAATGCTACTCTTATTTCAAAACATGCTGCAGATGAAGCAATGGATGCTGCAGCTTGTATTGGATGTGGAGCCTGTGTGGCAACTTGTAAAAACTCATCAGCAATGTTATTTGTTGGTGCTAAAGTTTCACAATATGCATTATTACCACAAGGACAAGTTGAAGCTGCAGACCGTGTTTTGAACATGGTGCACCAAATGGATTTAGAAGGTTTTGGTAACTGTACCAATACAGGAGCTTGCGAAATAGAATGTCCTAAAGGAATTACCTTGGTGAATATTGCCCGGATGAATAGAGAATTTTTAAAAGCTAGTTTGAAAGGGTAAAACCTGCATTACTTTTAAATGAGATTTTTCTTCAGACTATAAAGTGATGTTTTTAATAATACTTTTAATAAATTTTGTAATATCGTAGGGTTTTACAATAATATCGTTCATTCCAGATTTATAGATATTATTTTTCATTTCTTCAATCTCTACTGCAGTTAATGCAATTATTGGTATGGTCTTATTAAATTTTCTAATTTCTTTAGAGGCTTCAATACCATTTTTAATAGGCATATTAATATCCATTAAAATAAGATCATAATTATTTTCATTAACCATAGTTATGGCTTCATTACCATTTTCGGCAATTGAGCAGATGACCCCCTTTTTTTCAAGAATTTTCTTTGTTACTATTTGATTGATACGATTATCTTCAACGATTAGTATGTTTTTGTTAATCAATGTTTTAGAATCTAATTCAACAGGAGTATTTATGTTTGCAGAATTTTCAATAATATCAAAATCTAAAATGAATGAAAATGAGGAGCCTGTTCCTAATTCACTTTCAAGTTTAATATCTGAATTTGATAATGCCAATAACTTTTTAACAATAGGTAAGCCAAGACCAGAACCACTGTTATTATAGCTATGTGCATTAATTTGTGAGAATTCATCAAAAATACTTTCTTTTAAATCACATGCAATACCTAGTCCTGTATCGTTAATAGTAAATTTAATTGTTGCTTTTGAGTTGTTTAAAGATTGTGTTTCAGCTTTAATAGTTACAATGCCGTTTTCGGTAAATTTACAGGCATTACTAATTAGATTCATTAAAATTTGTGATAATCTAACTGAGTTTCCTTGTATTAATTCTGGGATATTTTCTGAAATCTCAATATATAATTTATTATCATTTTGAATTCTCATATATTCAAATGAAGATGTTATCGTCTCAATTAATTCTCTTAAATTAAATGAGGAATTATCATCTTCAACGTTTTCAGAATCTATTTTATTTATCTGGAGTACGTCATTAATCAGGGCCAATAAATAATCTGCAGAAAACTTTAAGAATTTTAAATCCTTTTTATGCTTTTTAAGAGATTTGTCTTCTAATAATATAGAACTTAAGCCTATCACACCATAAAGTGGAGTACGTAACTCATGGCTAACCGTAGAAAAGAACTTAACCTTGGCTTTAGATAATTTTTCAGATGCTGCTTTAGCCTCTATAGCTTCTTTGTTTTTAACTCTAAGTTCTCTGACGAGTTTTATTCTTTTTATAGACGTAGAATAGAGGGCGATTAGTAATATTAAAAAACAAATCGAAACAATTGTTAAAATGGTATTTACGCGTGTTTTGTTTTTTACAATTTCTGATTGTAATTGATTGTTTAGTTTTGCCGAAGCAATATCTTTTCTGTATTCTTCTAGTTGAAATTTTTGGGTTAATGAATATCGTTCTTCAGAAGTATGAAACCCTGAATTCTTATCACTATATTCATCATATATTTTGAAATTTTCATAGGCTTCTTCAAACCTTTTTTGTTCAAATAAGCTTTCACTATATAGATAATATGCGTTTTCTAATTCAATACTTAAGCTGTCTTTTTTCGCATCTTTAATTACCTTTAAAAACTGTAAGTCAGCTTTTATAAAGTCTTTTTTATTTATATAATATTCTCCTAGAAAATTATCTAAGTTAATATTGAAAGAAATATCATTTCCATATTTGTTTATTTCTTTTGCTTTTAAAATATGAATGTATGCATTATTATAATCTTCCTCACCCATATAAGCAAGAACCATGTTATAATGTGCTTTAGAAATGCCAGCGGAGTCATTTATTTTTTCGAATAAATTAATAGATCTGTTAAAATAAATATAGGCTTTTTTGTACTCTTGGTAAGTAGAATATACATTACCTAAATCCATATAGGTAACAGCGGTTGCCGTGTCATTTTTTGAAAGTTTGGCGTAATTCTCAGATTTTTTAAAACTATCCATTGCTAAAATGGTATCGTTTAAAAGTAGATAATCGTAAGCTAAATATCTATATCCTTGATGAATATAATAAGGGTCTTGATGTTTATAAGCCTTATTTAAAATTTTAATATTTAACTTTAATGACTTAGTGTATTCACCACCATTGTATAAATTATTTGAAGAATCTAGTAGCTTTTTTATAGCTTTTTCTTCTTTATTTATTTTTGAACTTAATCTATCTTGCTCATTAGAAGCTTCTTGGGCGGTTAATGAAGTAAAAGACAAGCAAAAAAGTATTAATAAAACGGATGATTTCATAGGGTTTTTAAGAAATTCGGGTGGTGTAATTTACATATTTTCTGTTAATTAGAAAAAAGGGAGTTTAAATTTTTGTTTCTGAAGACAGTAAAACTACTTTTATAAAATGAAATCAAAACTACCCAATGCCTCTACTTCCATATTCGCTGTAATGAGTAAAATGGCAGCAGATTACAATGCCTTAAACCTTTCACAGGGTTTTCCTAATTTTGAAAGCGACCCTCATCTAATCGAATTAGTGAATAAAGCAATGAAAGATGGGTACAATCAATATGCACCAATGCCAGGAGATTTAGGGTTGCGGGAAGTAATAGCTCAAAAAACTAATAACCTCCACAAAAGAATCTATAACCCAGATACTGAAATAACCGTTACTGCTGGAGCTACACAAGCTATTTTTACTGTGATTGCGGCTATTATTGATAAAGGGGATGAGGTGATAATTTTTACTCCAGCTTATGATTGTTACGATCCATCCATCGAATTGTTTGGCGGAAAGACAATCCCAGTGCAATTAAAAGCACCTAATTATAAAGTAGATTGGGAAGAGGTTGAAGACAAAATCACCAACAAAACAAAGCTGATTATAATCAACACACCTCACAATCCAAGTGGGATGATGTTTTCTGAAAATGATATGTTGATGCTTCAAGAATTAGTAGAGAAACACAACCTTCTGGTTTTAAGTGATGAGGTTTATGAGCACATAATTTTTGATGGCAACACTCATTTTAGCGCAGCTAGATTTCCTGCTTTAGCTTCCAGAAGTTTTATCACGGCATCTTTTGGTAAAACATTTCATAATACAGGTTGGAAAATGGGTTATTGTTTGGCTCCTGAAAAACTAATGACTGAATTTAAAAAAGTCCATCAATACAATGTGTTTAGTGTAAATAACCCAATGCAAAAGGCCTTAGCAGAATATTTAAAAACACCTAATCATTATTTGGGACTTTCGGGATTTTATCAGCAAAAAAGAGATTATTTTTTAGATTTAATTAAAGACTCTAGATTTAAGATAACCCCTTCAAAAGGCACATATTTTCAGATGTTAGATTTTTCTGAAATCTCTCAAGAAAATGATATTACTTTCTCAGAAAGATTAACCAAAGAAAATAAAATAGCAACAATACCAACTTCGGTATTTAATACTAATGGAGAAGACTTTAAACAGATTAGAGTTTGTTTTGCAAAGACTGAAGAGACTCTTCAGGAAGCTGCCATTATTTTAAATGCTATTTAGTTTTAGGATGCACCAATTTCATTTCATCAATTAAATGGGTTGCGTCTGCGTATTTATCAATAATAAATAAAATATACCGAACATCAACCATGATATTTCTGCAAATTTCTGGATCATAATTCATATCGCTCATGGTTCCTTCCCAAACTCTATCGAAGTTTAAGCCAATTAAATTTCCTTGAGCATCTAAGGCAGGACTTCCAGAATTTCCTCCTGTAGTATGGTTGGTTCCTAAAAAGCAAACAGGAAGTTTTCCGTTTTTATCGGCATAAATTCCGTAGTCTTTCGCTGTATATAAATCTTGTAATTTTTGAGGAACATCAAACTCATAATCATCAGGAACGTATTTTTCTAGTACCCCTTCTAAATAGGAAACAGGCTCATAATAAACAGCATCTTTTGGTTGATATCCTTTTACTTTTCCGTAAGTAACCCTTAGCGTGCTGTTAGCATCTGGAAAATAACGCTCGTCTGGCATAACCTCCATCATTGCTTTCATATATTTTTTTTGCAAGGCATTTTTTTGTGAAATAAACGCTTGATATTCTGGGTTGATAGTATTGATAAATTCATCAATAAATGGTTTAGCATACTTATAGGCTAAGTCATTGTTTAATTGAAGAATCAATTTTTCTGGAGACTCTTCCAATAATTTAAATACTTCGGAAGCACTTGTTAACATAGTTTCACTATAAATAGACGAATTTACATTTACAGTGTAAAAAGGTATTACGGTTTCAAAAACTTTTTTGTCCACCTCTGGGTTGAAATTTTTATAGACTTTGCTTAATTTTGATATAGTAACACTTTTTGCTTTTTCGTAAGAAGAATTATCATGAGTGTAGGCTTCCTCAAATTGGTATAATCTTAGCGCAATTTGCATAAGCTCTATATTTCTTAAAAAGACTTCCATAAAATTAGATCTTTTTACCACAGTGTTTTCATAGGTATTATAAAGTGTTTTAAAGTCTGAAAGAATATTTCCGTATGGTGCTGTAAGTCCTTTTTCTTCAATAAGATTTGTAAATTTCGCTTCAAAAGCTCTCTTTTTTTCAATGGCATTACTTTTTTCAATTCCTTGATTTTCGCCAATCCACTTTTTCCAGTAATTAGCAATTCTTGCTTGTTTTGAGGCATACTGAATTCTAACTTCATCATCATTTTTCATCGCTTCATCAATCACAGTTAAAGCAGCTTTTCTAATTTCTATATTACTGGGATTTACTTTTTGAGTTATTTGCTCAACAGCCACCGCAGGGAGGTATTCACTGGTTTTTCCAGGGAAGCCAAAAACTAAAGTGAAATCATCTTCAGAAATTCCATCTAAAGAAATTGGCAAATAATGTTTGGGAGTATAAGGTACATTCTCCTTACTATATTTTGCAGGCTTGTTATTTTTATCTGCATAGATTCTGAAAAGCGAAAAATCGCCCGTATGTCTAGGCCACATCCAATTGTCTGTATCGCTTCCAAATTTTCCGATACTTACTGGAGGAGCACCTACTAAGCGGATGTCCTCATAGCGTTCTGTAATAAATAAAAAGTATTGATTACCGTTATAAAACGCCTTTATTTTACTGCCTTGAAAGTCTTCTCTTTTTGCTATTTTATTTATTGCAGCACTATTTTTGTCTATTAATGATTGTTTTCCTCTTTCAGAAAGTTGATCTGTCACTCCCTGTAAAACTTGAGTAGTAACATCTTCTATGCGAACTATAAACTCAATAAACAAGCCTTCGTTTGGTAGTTCTTCTGAAAAATTCTGAGCCCAAAATCCGTTTTTTGTTAAATCGTTTCCTAAGCTAGAATGTGACTGGATTTGGCTATACCCGCAATGATGGTTGGTTAAGACTAATCCCTTTGGTGAAATAATCTCACTAGTACAACCTCCGTTAAAATGACCAATAGCATCTTTAATACTAGACTGATTAATATCGTAAATATCGGATGCTGTTAACTCACTCCCTAACGATTGCATTTCTTGCTCGTTCATCCCTTGAAGGAGCGACGGAATCCACATGCCGCCTTGCTGTGCGGTTAATTGAAGAGAGATAAATAACAGTAGTAATTTTAGTATTTTCATAGTCTAATTTCTTAAAAATCAAAGATATGAAACAAACCCGATAATTGTGTGTATTTCCCTATTTTTACAAGATGCAAGACCAATTGAAAGTTACTATAATTCAATCTGAATTAAGTTGGGAAAACCCTGAAGAAAACAGGATTCGTTTTTCTGAAAAAATAGGTGCAATACAAGAGAAAACGAACTTAATTGTTCTTCCTGAAATGCTTACAACAGGGTTTACAATGAATGCTGTTTCATTGGCTGAAGAAGAAAAAGGAGAAACCTTAAAATGGATGCAAACCGAAGCTAAAAAGAAGAATTGTGCCGTTACAGGAAGTGTGATTATTTTAGAAAAAGGAAGCTACTATAATCGTTTGTTTTTTGTGTTTCCAAATGGGGACTATAAAACGTATAATAAGCGACATACCTTTACTTTGGCTGGTGAGCACAAAACCTTTTCAGCAGGAAATGAGCATCTAATTGTTGAATATTTAGGATGGAAAATTTGCCCGCTAATTTGTTATGATCTGCGCTTTCCGGTTTGGGCTCGGAATACTCAAAACTATGAAGTTTTAATTTATGTTGCCAATTGGCCTCAACGAAGAATCGCAGCTTGGGATGCCTTATTAAGAGCGCGAGCTATAGAAAATATGAGCTATTGTATTGGAGTTAATAGAGTAGGGGAAGACGGAAACGAGCATCAATACAACGGTCACTCTGCAATTTATGATGTGTTAGGGGAGCAGGTATCAACGTTGAATTTTGAAAATGAGTTTATTGAAATAATTACACTCCATAAATCCCATATTGAAAAAAACAGGAGATATCTTCAGTTTTTAAATGATCGAGATAAGTTTAGTCTAAAATAAAAGTTTCGTTTAAACTCCAGTTAGCTCGAACTTCTAATAAAGAGGGATAATAAATTACTTTTTCTGGTTGAAGTTTTTTTAGGTAATTACCTGTATCCCAAACCTTATTTTTATTTTCGTCGTAAATTAATCTAACATAGTAATTTCCGGGGCTAATAAAGTCGAAAAACACAGGTTCATTTTTAATAAGATATTTTTCAGAGATCACTTTAAAACGTTTATTTACAAGTTGTACTATGTAAGGAAAATCTTTTGCATTGGTTAAAGTTAGTGATAATGTTCCGTAATCTGATAGCGGTTTAGTTCGTACTCTGTAATTAATGGTATCGTTAGTATTTTTATAAAAATCTGTAAACGCGCCAGGTAGAATTTGTATGTTATAGGATTGCTTTTCAGTAATCTTGAAAATGATATCTGTAGTGTTGTTTTTTTTATCAATTTTTCCAGTGACCAAAACATTCAATGAGTCTTTATCCATCACATTAATTTTTTCAACATCTAAAGAAATTAGTGGTGTGTTGGACGTTATTTTTAGGGTGTCATTAGCGGTAAGAATTCCTGCATTAATGGCTGTAATTTTTAAAGTATCTTGATACAAATCTCGCATTCGGGTGTTTAATGTGTCCAACCATAAATTGTTTCTAGCATAAAACAAAAGGGAGTCGTTTTCTATAGCAGGCTTAAACCAATAATGGATAGTATCTGTTTTCCGATCTCTATACGAAACAGCCTCAAAGTCTTCAGGAACCTTTGATGCCAATTCTATTTCTAAATTTTCAGAATCTCCTTCAAATCCAAAAATGATATGCGTTTTAGATTCGTGTTTTGGTTTTGCTATGTAATAATCGGGAGTCTCTTTAAATAAAGTTAGTGTATAAGAGCTATCTGTAGGGAGTGTAATAAACTCTTTTACAAAACCAATTTTATCGTTTCTTGGCTGAAAAATATAATCGTTATTGTTTTCTTTTAGTGCGATTAGCAAATACTTCCCTTCTTTTAAATTAGTGAGTTCAAAAATTTGTGTACTGTCTTTTGTAGTCGTTATGTACGTTGGTTTTTCTTGTAAAATTAATGAGTCATTAAAAGTTTCAGTTACTTCATATAACATTATGGTAGAAGGTGAATCAGGTTCGAGCAACAAAGCGTCTTGAACTTTTCCTTTTAAAGTTAGACTGTCAATATAATTTCCTGTAGAAAATATGTATTTAAAGTATTTAAAAGCATTTCCTTCATTATTATCTACGATACTTTTTCCGAAGCTAAAAGAATAAGTGGTGTTCTCTCTCAGGGTATCGTTAAAGGTTATTTTAATATATTTTGAAGTACTTAAAGGAGTGATTATTGGGCTATTTTTTAGCGGTGGTGAGATGATAAGTTCTTTCCGAAGGTCTTTTAGTTTTATATACTCATCGAAATAAATTCTAATTTCATTTTCGTCAAAATTGATACTATAATTTTCTGGGGAACTCTTTACAATAACTGGAGGGATTGAATCTTTTAACCCACCAGATGGGCGTCCTTTTTTTGCACAATCTGTAAAAGACAAAGAGAATAAAAATAGAATAAAAATTAAAAGTAGACGATGCATCATTTTACAAAAATAGACAAACTTTTTAAGCTATGGCAATGGTGGCTAGACTAAGTTTTACGTCATCACTTTTAAGTAATTGTAAGGCGCAATTTTCCAGCGTTGCTCCTGTGGTTACAATATCATCTACTAATAAAATGTGTTTATTTCTGATGCTCTGAGGTTTTTGAATGGTGAATATTTCTTCAGATTGAAAACGAGTAAAACGCTGCTTAAAAACCTGTGATTTTGTTTTAGATATTTTTATAAGAATATCATCTACATACGGCACTTTTAATAATTTTGCTATTTCTACTCCAAATCCTTCAACTTGATTATAGCCTCTTTTTTTTAACTTTTGTTTGTGCAATGGAACAGGAATAACCATATCGATGTTTTGGTAATATGGAATTTCAGCTAATTCTGCTCCTAGCCATTTTCCGAAAAAGGAGCTTATTTGTGGTTTACTTCTGTATTTTAAATTATGTAACAACTCTTGAGTAATCCCCCTTTTCTGAAATTTAATAATCGCCGTTGCTTCCTCCACTTTAAATTTTCCATAAAAGATGTTTTTCATTTCCTCACTTCTTGTTTTATGGTGACAAGCTAGAGGCAAGCTATGGATACATTGTGTGCAAAGAATGTCTTCCGTTTTTAATAAAACAGATTTACACCCACTACAAACTTTTGGAAATAAAAGATTTAACATAAAGAAATATAATTTTTAGTATTGTAATCGTTATATAAATTACAGTTAGTACCTTAGCTATAAATTAATATAAAACTTGATAACCATGGATACAGAAAACAACAGTAACAAATTTAAAATAATAGTGGGGATTTTGTCTTTACTTTTAATTGTATTGGCCGTTTATACGGTGACATTGTATAACGATAGTAAAGATACGGAAGCTATTTTAGTAGAACAAAAAGATGACATAGAAAATGAATTAGAAGAGTTGATTGCCAACTACGATGAAGTAATTCAAGATAACGAGATAAAAGATAAAGATTTGCTAGAAGCAAGAGAGCGGATTGTAATTTTATTAGATTCTGTTAAAGATGCGAAAGCAAATGTTGCATTATTAAGACGTTATAAAACTGAAATAGGAAAACTTAAAGACGAACGGGTGCTGTTATTTAAAAAAGCAGATAGTCTAATTGCAGCAAATGAATTGTTAACTGCCGAAAGAGATAATACGTATTTAGAGTTAAATGAAACCATTAAAGTAGTAGATTCTGTTTCTCAAGAAAATGAAGCAATGGCTCAGACTATTATAGAAGGGTCTATTGTTAGTGTACTAGATTTAACAACTTCTGCTATAATAATTAAAAATAGCGGTAAAATAGTTGATACAAAAAGGGCGAAAAGAGCTAATAAAGTAAGAGCTTGCTTTACACTAGCTCCAAACGCAATTGCACAAAAAGGAGATAGAGTGTTATACGTTCAAGTAATCAACCCTAAAAATAATTTATTGGGTGAAAAAGCAGTACTCGAATTTGAAAATGGAACCCTTAACTATAGCGCATCGTTAAAAGTGTTTTATGAAAATGAAGAATTAGATGTATGTGTAATGGTAAGTGCAAATGAAGGAGACATAATAAGTGGAAGATATACTATCAATGTTTTTGATGGTTCAAATCTAGTTGCAACTTCCAGTATGACTCTTAAATAAATAAAAAATAAAATATATTGAAACCGTTACGAGCTAATCGTAACGGTTTTTTTATTTTTGCGCTATGGCAAACGAAGATCAATTTAAAAAAGTAATATCCCATGCAAAAGAGTATGGGTACATTTTTGCGTCTAGTGAAATATACGACGGACTTAGTGCAGTGTATGATTATGCACAAAACGGTGTCGAACTCAAAAAAAACATTCGCGAATACTGGTGGCGAAGTATGGTGTATATGCATCAAAATATTGTTGGTATAGATGCCGCAATATTAATGCATCCAACTACTTGGAAAGCCTCGGGACACGTAGATGCATTCAACGACCCATTAATAGACAATAAGGATTCTAAAAAGAGATATCGAGCAGATGTTTTAATCGAAGACTATTGCGAAAAAATTAATAAGAAAGCACAAAAGGAAATTGCAAAAGCAAAGAAACGTTTTGGCGATAGTTTTAACGAAGAAGAATTTGTCGCTACTAATCCTAGAGTTGTAAGTTATATACAACAACAAAAAGAGATTATAGAACGTATGGCAAAATCTTTAGAAGCTGAAGACTTAGCCGATGTAAAATTACTTATTGAAGAACTTGGCATAGCAGACCCGCTTACAGGTTCAAAAAACTGGACAGATGTTAAGCAATTTAACTTAATGTTTGGTACCAAATTAGGAGCCTCTGCCGAAAGTGCGATGGATTTATACTTGCGCCCAGAAACAGCCCAAGGTATTTTTGTCAATTTTCTAAATGTTCAGAAAACAGGAAGAATGAAAATTCCGTTTGGGATTGCACAAACAGGAAAAGCATTTAGAAATGAAATCGTTGCGAGGCAATTCATTTTTAGAATGCGTGAGTTTGAACAAATGGAAATGCAATTTTTTGTAAAACCAGGCGAAGAAATGAAATGGTATGAGTATTGGCGAGAAAAACGTCTTGCTTGGCACCTTTCTTTGGGCCTAGGAAAAGAGAATTATCGTTTCCATGATCACGAAAAATTAGCACATTATGCAAATGCTGCGACTGATATAGAATTTAATTTTCCATTTGGGTTTAAAGAATTAGAAGGAATACATTCCCGTACAGATTTCGATCTTAAAGCTCACGAAAAGCATTCAGGAAAAAAGCTTCAGTTTTTTGATCATGAAACCAATAAAAACTATACCCCTTATGTGGTGGAAACTTCCATAGGTTTGGATAGAATGTTCTTAGCAATTTTTAGTAATTCATTAAAAACAGAAGAATTAGAAGATGGAAGTTCTAGAGTGGTTTTAAAATTACCAACGATACTTGCCCCTATAAAAGCGGCGGTATTTCCATTGGTTAAAAAAGATGGATTACAAGAAATTGCAAAAGAAATTGTAGCAGATCTTCAGTGGGATTATAATGTAATTTATGATGAGAAAGATGCGGTAGGAAGACGTTATCGTCGTCAAGATGCGGTAGGAACCCCTTTTTGTATAACAGTAGATCATCAAACAAAAGAAGATAAAACGGTTACCATTCGTTTTAGAGATTCGATGAAACAAGAGCGAATTTTGATTTCTGAAATTTCAGAAAAAATAAAAAAAGCTGTTTCTTATAAATCGTGGTTGAGTTAAAATATTTTAGAATATTTCAAAAAAACTCCTAGAGAATCATTTCTAGGAGTTTTTTGTTTTTAACAAACAATTTTATTGTTAACAAAAAACTAATTCCTTTTTTGAATTTCTATAATACTTATGGGATTTGCTTTTTCACAACGGTTCATCATTCGTAAACCTCCAAATGTAAACCAAACTTGTTCACCATCTATTTTATATTCTTCAGTAATGTTTATTGGATCTAAAAAATAAGCACCGTCTTTTCCTTCCACTTGAATTGTTATTGGGCAATCTCCTTCTTTTTTAGAAGTAACTATTACACCTTCTAAAAATCCAGCTTCTATCATTTTTTTAGCATCCACCATTTGAGTTTTATTTTCAGAAGTGTTTGTAACAGACTTATTTGTAGTGTTGCAAGAAAATAAAAGTAGCGTAAAAAGTATAAACAATGTAGCAAAATATTTCATAATTGATAATGGTTTTAAATTTAAGACTATTAAAATACAAATATTGTACCTTTTATTTTAACAATGAGGCTCTTTATTAGTATAAATCCTTGTTTTTCTCAAAATAGATAGTATTTTTGGAAACATTTAAAAATTGTTAACCTTTTAAACTTAAACTAATGAAATTAAAAAATTATTTTTTCTTGCTAGTTTTGGCAGTATTCTCATACACTGCTAGTGCACAAGAAATGACACCAAACGAACCAACAAGGGAAAATTATGTAGGAATAATTACACCAGAATATGTTCCTTCAATTGCCTCTAGAATTAATGATTTACCTGCATTTATAAATGTGGTTAAAGAAGCACAAGATAAAAGATCTTTAGGAAATACGGTAATTATTGGTAAAGACCGTCAAACCTTAGACGATTATTATGTGAGAAACAGACATGAAATGGAGCAGACTGTTCGTGTAGCACCACCATCGTTGGTGTTTGATGCTTATACATCTGGATCTCAACCAACAGACCCTTCTATCGCAGTTGGACCTAATCATGTGCTTGTTGTTTTTAACACTGGATTTGCCATCTATGATAAATCTGGAAATTTAATGTTTGGTCCTGCTGCGCCAAACCCAACAATATTCCCAAATGGAGGGTGTTGTGACTTAACTGCCTCTTACGATTCGGCAGCAAACAGATGGGTAGTTACATTCCTAGGATCTGGAGCTCAAGTAGCGGTATCTGATGGCCCTGACCCAATTAATGATGGATGGTACAATTACAATATTCCACAAATTACCGATTACCAAAAATTATCTGTTTGGAGTGATGGATATTATTTAACACAGAATACAGGAAGCTCAAATAGAGTTTGGGCTATGGAAAGAGATGAGATGTTAGCAGGAAATCCAGCACAAATAATGGGCTTCAATTTACCTGGTATTGTAACTAGTGGTTTTTACAGTCCACAAGTACTTAATGTAAGTAATGCTACGATGCCTGCTGCTGGTGGAGCAACGTTTGTGTATCTTCAAGATGATGCTTGGGGTGGAGTTGCAACAGATCATATAAAATTATGGACCCTTGATATGGATTGGGGAGCTGGTAGTGGAGTCATATCTGCAAATACAGAAATACCTACAAGTCCATATATCTCAGTTTTTGATGGAGGAAGTTTTTCAAATTTAACTCAACCAGGAGGAGGTGTTGCAATCGATGCTTTACAAGCGACCATCATGAATCAGGCTCAATTTAGAAAATTTGCAGGACATAATTCTGCAGTATTTAATTTTGTGATAGATACAGATGCAACCTCTGGTGAACTAGCAGGTGTAAGATGGTATGAGTTTAGACAAGTAGGAGATAACCAACCTTGGTCATTATACCAAGAAGGAACCTATATAGCTCCAGACGGAAGACATGCTTGGCATGCAAGTATGATTATGGACAGTGCTGGTAATATTGGTATGGGATATTCATCTATGTCTGGACCAGATACTCCAACAACAGTAAGAGTAAGTTCGTATTATACAGGTAGATTTGATGGTGATCCTCTAGGGTCTATGACAGTTGTTGAAGAGCTTATTGCTAACGGAAACGCTAATATTCCTGGATTAAGATATGGAGATTATAGTAAAATAGATATTGACCCGTCCGATGATTCAACATTCTGGTTCATTAACGAATATATGAATAGTGGTAGAAAAGGTGTAGTTGGAGTATTCCAATTAGCACCTAATACAACAGTAGATGATATTGGTGTTACGAATATTTCATCTCCTATTAGTGGACCATTAACGTCTACTGAAGATATTGTTGTATCAGTTAGAAACTTTGGAATTAATGATATTACAAACCCAGAAGTTCAATACACAATCAATGGAGGAACTTCTGTAGTTGAAAACTATGCAGGAACACTTTCTGCAGGAGCTACAGAGGTATTTACTTTTGCGACCCAAGCAAATTTATCTGCGCCGGGATCTTACACTATCGTAGCACAAACTAACTTATCAGGAGATACTAACCCTGGTAATGATTCTGTAACTAAAGTCGTTGTAAATGGAGTGTTATATTGTGAGCCAACTGCAGATTGTTCATTTGGAGATGGATTTACAAATGTTACTATTGAAGAAATTGATAATGACTCAGGTTGTGAAGGATATGCAGATTTTACAAACCTTGAAGCAACTTTAGATCCAGGGAGTACGTACCAACTTACTGTAACAACTGGATACGGAGATCAAAATGTAAAAGTTTGGATCGATTTTAACGATGACGGAACTTTTGCAAATGATGAAATAGTAGTGCCTAATTTTGTAATTGCTCCTGGAGCAGGTGCAGGTACTTATACAGAAACGGTAAGTTTATCTATTCCAAGTGGTGAAACAACAGGAATACAACATAGAATGCGTTTAAAATCAAACTGGCAAGGACCTGTGCCAAATGATGCTTGTGAAGAAACACAATATGGAGAAACAGAAGATTATTCTGCAAATATGGGTGTTTTAGGTATTGAAGACCAAACCATTATTGAAGCAGAGTTTGTGGTTCTTACTTTAACCAATAACCAATTTGATATTTCTTTAATAACTGAATTTGATGGTGTTGCTTCTATTGCAATTTATAATGTATTAGGACAAACACTTGCATTCAATAACATAGAAAAAGAAGGAAATAGCTATAACTATCATTTAGATATGTCTTATGCAGATGCAGGAGTATATTTTATAAAAATAGGCGATAGAAATTCTGGTACTTTTAAAACGGCTAAGATTATTGTAAAATAATTTAATACTCGTGTAAACGGGTATCTCATGAATTGAAGAAAAACCTTTAATATATGTAAGAGCGGGCATTGCCCGCTCTTTTTCTATATCCTCCAGAGCTTTAGCGAAGGAGGATTTTTTCTTTATGCGAAATTATTTATTTTAATAAAGCATCGCTTCAGGAATTTTAGGTAACAAAGAGGATTTTTATCTATAAAGTCAAATGTGTTTTTAAAGAAATAAATTTTTAATAAACATGTGTTTTAAAAATAAGCTCTCAACTGTACGCTTCCGGTATGTACCGCTTTTGAAGTTTCACTTTTCCTTCCAAAATACGAAAGGTTTACATCTAAAAATTTAGTGATTTTTTTCTGAAGTAAAAATCGCCATGTTAAATTAATTCCAGGCTGTAAGCCTTCTAAAATTTGATACCCTACAGGAGAAAAAGCATTTCCAATAAAAGTGTTGTCTATATAATTAAATTCTCCATTTAACGATATTTTCTGCATATTAGAATATGAAAAAGAAACCCCAATTTTTTGTTGGTCTAATTGTTCCATTTCACCTATTAAGTTTTCCTTATTTAAAAATTGGTAGAATAGGTCAAAGCGGGTTTGGGTATTTAATAGATAGGATATTTTAGGGTTGAACTCGGAGGTTTCTAACGTGTAATTTCTACTCTCAAAATTTTCTGTGAGGCTTTTATTCTCTCCAATTGCCCCTCTCATGTTTAAAAGCCAATTGCCCCAAATTTTATGATTGAAATTTAGTTGGTGACTCTTTAGTTTAGACTGTACCAACCCAATAGATAAAAAGTTTCTGTTGATAGCGGATAAAAAAGTATAAGTGGTAGTAAATTTCTGTTTTCCACGATTAAAATATAACGCATTTCTGAAATTACTTAATTGTGACAACTCATCTTCGCCAGCATCTTCAAATGGATTAATAATAAAAATAGCATCATCACGCTTAACCTTTTTGTCTATTAAATAGGAAGCCTGATTGTAAAAATGAGATAAACCTTTTTTAAATCCTTTGCTAGTTTTCCATTGTTTTGGATTTAAAGTTACTATCTGACTGAATTTAGTTTCCCTGATTTTCACAAATACTTGGTTAGGCAATAGGATTCTTACATATTCAGCTTCATCTTGAAATTGTGCAATTTCAAACTCTTCTAATTCTTGTATTCCGTTTTCATTATAATCTATCCACGTATAAATTCCTTCACCAGGGGCTACTTTCACATAGGTAAATTCTTGTTGGGCAAGTACTCCATTGTTAGACTCTATAGCAGTATTTAACCTGATAGCTCCATTGTAAATAGATTGGTTGTATAAGAGGCGAGAATTAAGTGATTGTTCGTCTTCTTCAATATTTTCTTCATCTATTAAAACGCGATAATTAGCAAAAACAGAAAGTTGGGCATTAGGTGAATTAAGAATTCTAGATTTTAAATAATAATCATTAGAGGTAGATACGTTTTTTAAGATTGAATTACGAACACTATCATTTATCCGATATCGATATCCAACTTCTGTAAACACTTTTGTACTATCTCCTATTCCAGCATAAATTTCATATACATTAAATTTCTGACTTATAGGCGTCAGACTGTCGTTGGCTATTGTGGTTTCTTGGTTGTCTTCTAAATTAACTTTTACTCCAACCCAAGATTTATTAAATGAATAGGTTCCCACCGTATTTAATCTAAAAAAGTTTGATTTTAATACGGTATCATCACTTTGTAATGAACTGAAATTAGCAAAAATTTTAAAATTTCCAAATTTTAAATTAGTTCCTAGCACATGACGATAACCTTGATAACTTTCTGAAAAGTCTAAATTTTGAAACTCATATCTAATATTTCCAATTTTAATATCTGAAAAATCTAATCCGCCAATGATAAAACGTTGGTCTCCAATTGGATTTGTGATATTCCAATTTCTTGAAAACTCTACATCATACAGTCTTTCAATATTCCTAAAATCTTCGTTTATAAAATCAACAGAAACCAACGCATCTAACTTTAAATTGTTAGTAGTTTTAAGTAGGGTTTGTTTTCCATTTAACCTAAGAGCAACCCCATCATTATCCTCATTGTCTATTTTAGAAAAAAGATTAAGATTGTTTTTACTCCCAGCAACCTCAAAAAAGATATTGGTTTTTTCATTGGGATGAAACCGTGCATTAACACCTCCAATTTGTAATTTTTCAGGAGCCGATAACTGAATTATGGGTTCGTAGTTTCCTTGTAATACCCCACTTAAAGGAGGGATGTATTCAAAAATACGATTGATAGCGTTGGCTTCGCTTAAAATATAATTTCCTAAGCCATTTCCTACTAATGTGAAGCGCACATTATACAATTCGTCTTCGGGATTGCTTGAAAAAACAAATATTTCGGCACCTTCAATGATTTCTTTCTTGTATAAAATTTTATTTTCAGAATACGTATCTGGCACAGCCGAAGGAGCTACCATTTGCGATCTGTCATCTCCAGCAGCTTCAAGAATTGCTACTTGTTCTTCAGATAAATTTTGTTGTAAAGGTTGGTTTTTAGCATCACTTTCAGAATACACATATACACCTATATCTAGTTTGTTACTTGTGTAGTTTCCGCCGCCAAACCCAATAAATCTAGTGTAATTTCGATCTGTAAATTGGTATTCAACAGTAATCCGCATGTTGGCAGTTATAGGATATGTAGGGTTAAATTTAATTTCTCCTGCGTTATAATCTATCAGGTAATCATTATTTACACCCCGCTCTAAAAGTAGCCCATTAACATAAACACGTTCGCTCCCCGAGACTATTAATATATATAACTCTCCATTAGGTCCCACTAGTTTATAAGGACCTTGGTTGCCTTCTTGACCTACAAAATTGCTTTTTGAAAATACTCCTCGCACTAATGCTCCAGCGGCAAAAGCTGAAGTTTCTCCACCATTTTCATGATGAATAGTTCCTCCTAAAGAGATTCCTTGAACTTTTTTAGTAAAATTTCCGAAGTAACTTTTAGTGTTTATTAAATCAACATCTCCTGCTCTAATATTCCAGTTGTCGCTATAAAGTTCTATAAAAATTTGATCAAATTCATCTAGGCTTTGTGTATAACCTCCTTCTTGAGTTGGAATATTTGCATCTTGAATGGAAGCTCTAATGGAGACCTTATCGTTCAGTTTTCCCGTGATTTGCAGGTTTAATTCCGAATTTATTACAGAGTTTTGATTATTACCAATGGTAACACCTCTAGAGATACTCCCTAAAGTATTTAAGCCATCAAAGGGTTTAAAGTTGTTTTTGTTAGTGCTTTCTTGTAGTGAATACAATTTATTAATACTATTCGTATTGCTCACAATAATGCTAGAGTCCAACACAAAATAGTCACGAGTTAAATAATCGGGATAACGCAGGTACTTTATGGTAACTGAATCTGTTGCGTTTTTTGTCTTTTCTGAAAGAATTAAAATACTGTTGCTAAAATCTACTTGGTAATTTGTGGAGTCAATTACTTTTCCACTGTTGTTAATTACCTGAAACCGTAACGGATTAATACTAATACTATCAATAACTATAGTGTCTCTCACTATAATTTTTTTATTTTGGTAATTGCTAGGAAGTTCTTGTGCAAAACTTACACTTACCAATAATAACGATAAAAAAAGGACTACTAATTTCATATTTATCTCCTCAGAAATCCCAAAAACTATCAGAAAGGAATCTGTTTACTATACAACTAAATGCAAGCTAATTTATTTTGTTTGTATTTTCTATAAATACGTACCAAAAATATTTAATAATAATTTTATTTTAGTGGAAAATATAAAATGTAGTCTTGAAGCTTCTTAATGTTTTATCTAAATTATCAATTGTAAAAATTTCTGCACTATTAATGCCTTGTGCTTTTATATTTGGGTTGGTATTAAATATTTTTGTTCAAGATTATAGAGGAACTTGGGTTTATCAATATGGTAGTTTAATTTCGCTTTTAATATTTATGGGTAGCTTTCCTTGGTCTTTGCTAAATATCATTTTTTTGCTTAAAGATTTTAAAAAAGAAGATAAACGTAACTTTATATGGTTGCTATTAAGTGTAACCCCCATATTATATTTTATAATTAATTAATAATAAGATTCCTGCCTTTGTAGGAAATGAATATGAAAATAATATCATACAACGTAAATGGCATTAGGGCTGCCATGAAAAAAGGATTTACAGATTGGTTACAACAAGCAAACCCTGATGTAATATGCCTTCAGGAAATTAAGGCGATGGAAGAGCAAGTAGATGTTGATGCAATTAAAGATGCAGGATATCCTTATTTATATTGGTACAGCGCACAAAAAAAAGGCTATAGTGGCGTTGCGATTTTTTGTAAAACCGAACCCAAACACATAGAATATGGCACTGGAATTGAAACTATGGATTTTGAAGGTAGAAATTTAAGAGTAGATTTTGATGAGGTTTCTGTAATGAGTTTATACTTGCCAAGCGGTACAAATGCTGCTCGATTGGATTTTAAGCTCAATTATATGGCAGAATTTCAGGAATATGTAAATGAATTAAAAAAAGAGATTCCAAATTTAGTTATTTGTGGTGATTATAATATTTGTCACGAGGCAATAGACATTCATAATCCAGTAGCTAATAAAAATTCATCTGGATTTTTACCTATAGAAAGAGAATGGATTGGCAATTTTATGGATAGCGGATTTATAGATTCCTTCAGATATTTAAATAAAGAGCCTCATAATTACACATGGTGGAGTTACCGTGCTAATGCTCGGAATAATAATAAAGGATGGCGGATAGACTACCATATGGTTTCACAACCATTACAAGAAAATATAAAACGCGCCGTTATTTTACCCAATGCTAGACACAGTGACCATTGTCCTTTGATGGTGGAATTAAACATTCCTGCGTAGGCAGGAATCTCATAGAATAGAAGAATAAACTATTCGATTAGTAAGAAAGTAAAATAAATAAGATCAAACTAAAAAGATCCCCGCCTTCGCGGGGAATTAATATGAAATACACAACACTACCCAACACCACTATAAAAGTAAGTAAGATCTGCCTAGGTACCATGACCTGGGGAGAACAAAATACAGAAGCTGAAGGTCACGCACAATTAGATTATGCCCTAGAACAAGGTGTAAATTTTGTGGATACCGCCGAAATGTATTCGGTGCCTGGAAATCCAAAAACGCAAGGAAGCACCGAAACTATTATCGGGACTTGGCTTAAGAAAACCAACAACAGAGATAAAATAATTCTTACTTCAAAAATTACAGGGCCTCTTCGGTTTTTTGAACATATTCGTAAAAATCTTAACTTTAGTAAAGAGGCGTTGGATGATGCTTTAAATAAAAGTTTACAACGGCTACAAACAGATTATTTAGATTTGTATCAATTGCATTGGCCAGAACGGGGTGTAAATGTTTTTGGAGTTCGTGATTATATCCATAATCCAGCTTGGGAAGACAATATCGCACAAGTAATAGAAGCGCTAGAGTCGTATGTGAAAGAAGGGAAAATTAGGCAAATAGGACTTTCTAATGAGACACCTTGGGGAGTGATGCGGTATATGGAAGAAGCCAGAAAAGGAGCATCTAAAATGATTACGGTACAAAACGCATACAACCTTTTAAATCGAAGAGATGAAATAGGGTTGTCTGAAGTTTTACTACGAGAAAATGTAGGCTATTTGCCTTATTCACCATTAGCTTTTGGAGTCTTGGCGGGGAAATATTTAGACAATAAAAAACCTGCAAATGCAAGAGTGACTTTGTTTCCTAGTTATAGCAGATACAGTAGTGAGCAATCTTTAGAAGCTACAAAACGCTATAATGAAATTGCAAAAAAGCACAATATTAGTCTAGTACAAATGTCCTTGGCTTTTGTTAATCAACAAGCATTTGTGACTTCAAATATTATTGGAGCGACAAGTTTAGAACAGCTCTCTGAAAATATTGATAGCATTAATGTGACGCTTTCTGAAGAAATAATTTCTGAAATAAATGAGGTGCATACTTTAATGCCAAATCCTGCACCATAATTTGAAATAGCTAGTTTTCACTTTTCACTATTCACTATTCACGACTACAGCTACCCAAACAAATGCCTTACCACATCATGAACTTTAGCAACCTTAATCACTTTTATTGAATAGTTGCTTTTAGGAAGTTTACAATATTTTGAAATTACAATAGAAGTGAAGCCTAGTTTTTCTGCTTCAGAGATACGTTGATCTACTCTAGTTACTGGGCGTACTTCTCCTGCGAGCCCAATTTCAGCCGCAAAACACATCGACTTGTCAATAGCAATATCGATATTTGAAGAAAGTACAGCGGCTACAACTGCTAAATCGATAGCGGGGTCATCTACCGTAATTCCACCAGTTACATTTAAAAAAACATCTTTTGCCCCTAGTTTAAAACCGGCTCGTTTTTCTAAAACAGCCAATAGCATATTAAGTCGTTTAGCATTAAACCCTGTTGCAGAACGCTGAGGTGTTCCGTAAACGGCGGTGCTTACGAGTGCCTGAATTTCTATCATTAACGGGCGCATTCCTTCTAAAGTTGCAGAAATTGCAGTACCGCTAAGCTCTTCTTCATTTTTTGAAATTAATATTTCTGAAGGGTTTTCAACTTCTTTCAGCCCATTGCCTTGCATTTCGTAGATGCCTAATTCGTTGGTAGAACCAAACCTGTTTTTTTGAGCTCGAAGAATTCGATACACATGATTTCTATCACCTTCAAATTGCAAAACAGTATCTACCATATGTTCCAGAATTTTTGGACCGGCGATGTTTCCATCTTTGGTAATATGTCCAATTAAAATAACGGGGGTATTGGTTTCTTTTGCAAATTTTATAAGCTCTGTGGCGGTTTCTCTAATTTGCGAAATGCTTCCTGGACTGCTTTCTATATAATCGGTATGTAGGGTTTGAATAGAATCGATCACTACAATATCGGGATTCAATTCCGAAATTTGTTTAAATATATTTTGTGTTTTGGTTTCGGTTAAAATGTAGCAGTTTTCAGAATTTGGATGAATTCGTTCGGCACGCATTTTAATTTGTTGCGCACTTTCTTCACCCGAAACATACAGGGTTTTATAAGGTAATTGTAAAGCGATTTGTAGCATCAAGGTGCTTTTTCCAATTCCAGGCTCACCACCTAAAAGGATTAAGGATCCGGGAACAATTCCTCCTCCAAGTACCCTGTTAAGTTCAGTGTTTTTTGTGTTGAGTCTAGCTTCTGAAGCAGAAGAAATTTCATTTATTCTTTGTGATTTGGCAACCCGACTTGATTTAGTTTCAGAGGGTTTCCAACTAACTTTCTCTGCTTTTTGTATTACTTCTTCGGCAATAGTGTTCCATTCTTTACATGCAGTACATTGCCCTTGCCATTTAGAGAATTGGGAGCCGCAATTTTGACAGAAAAAGGTGGTTTTTACTTTTGCCATTAGTACCCAAAATCTTCTTTAATTTTATCTGCTTTGTCTAGCATAAGGTCGATGGTAATAAATTCTACTTCCTCCTTATCATAAGCCCCTTGAAAAGTTCGCATTGCTTTTTTAGGTTCTCCAACTTCTTCGTAATAACGTCCCATATAATAAGGTCCTAAAACGGTTTCTGGATATTGCTTAGTTGCCATAGTTGCAATTTCTCTAAGGGATTCCCATTTTTTTCTTTTTTCGGAAGCTTTTAGGGTTGCCATATAATCATTAATACGAATAGGATTTGTCAACCCAAAAAGATCTTCAATGGTTTGGTATTTTTCTATTAAATATTGAGAAATGGGGGTTTCTAATTTTAATAACACAGCTGTATACTCCTCTTGGCTTATAGGACGGTAAATAGAAAACATTTTTTCTAAAGCTGAAGGAATTGCACGAGCCACCAATGAATAATGAGTTGCACCTTCAAAATTATCGAAATAATAATCAAAATTATCGCTTTCTATACTTTTTAAAGAAATATCAAGCATTTCGGAAATCTCTCTTAAATCTTTAATATCGTCAGATCCTGTAGCTAGATAATAGAATGTTTTAGATTGAATGCCTAGAACTCTTTCAGGAATGCGTTCGTCCATTAAGGGGGCTAAATCTGGACTTAGATTGATATAGCCATTAAATAAAGGAGGATCTTTAAATAAATAATAGTTAATAAAGTTTGCGGTAAAATCGTGACCTATTGCAATGGTGAATTTTGCAGTTCTATAGGTTTTGTCAATATAAGGAATGAGTTCTAAACCAATAAACTCAAAGAAATTAGCACCAGTATCTGCAGGCATAAAATTAATATCATCATAATTACAATCGTCGTAACGTTTGTCTCCCTGCATAATTCCAACCACAATAGATTCTGGCATATCTTCCCAATAGCTAAAATAATCTACATTTCCTGCAACGGGCTCAAATAAATAATTTGCATCAAGCACAATTACTATGGGGTAAACTTTATCAAGATTTTCTTCATAATTTCGAGGAAGCTGAATTTTTAATCTTCGGGATTCATCTAGTTTATACGATTGAATTTCTTCATATATAATTTTAGATTGAGCCGAAATAGTGATGCTACATAAAAGGCATAAAGTTGCTAAAATGAGATTCTTCATAAATGGTAA